>NZ_DATGNR010000060.1:0-7850 GCF_035306605.1 Xanthomarina sp.
CTTTATTTCCCAGATGAAAATCACTGGATTCTTCAGCCGCAAAACGCCATTGTTTGGCAAACAGAATTCTTTAAATGGTTGAAAGAAACCTTATAAATTACCGAGAGGCTGTCTAAAAAGGCAGCCTCTTTTTGTTTTTAAATTTCACTAAAAGCTATGATTTTTATATCATAAAGCTATGAAAAGCCATGTCGTTTGGAAGACCAATACTCAGACACAATTGAGTCTTCATTCACCCAGTTATGATGAATTTAACAAAGAATTATATTGAAGCTGTTTTTGGTAACATAAAACGCAATATAAATTTTAAAAGATTTATGTCAAGAGGTCTTGTCCAAGTAGAAACAGAAATGGGTCTCAATGCAATGTCTTATAACCTTATATAAAGTAAGTTTAGCAGTCTTAATTCCTTTCTCAAACAATAACAATTCCTATTACATTAATTAACTATAAATTTCTTGACACTTTTTCCTTTAGAGGTTTCTATTTGAGCATAATACATGCCTTTTGCGTAATTAGAAACATTAATTTGCGTGGTGTTTTCTTCTGAAATTATTTGTCCTAAATGATTGTAAATTACTACAGTTTTAAGTTCTGAAGCATTATTTAATTCAATTTTAAAAACTTCGGATACTGGATTTGGATATATTTTTATAGTTTCAGATAATTGGAAATCTGTGAGGCTTAGTTCCATAAACGATCCAAAATCTTGCCAAACAACTGCTGCTTGATAACCTGGAATGGTTCCTGAAGGTACTGTTAATGGAATAGTGTTTATTGGAACATTATCAAAAATATTAGGATCCACTGATAGTGGTGTGTTCCAGTTTACGGTAACATTTGTTAAACTTGTACAATTTTGGAAGGCATTATTTTCAATACTAGTTACACTCTCTGGAATGTTAATGTTGGTTAAATTATTGCAATTAGCAAATGCAGAACCACCTATACTCGTAATATTTTCTGGTAAATCTATGTTAGTTAAGCCGTTACAACTATAGAAACATATATAACCAATAGACGTAAGGCTATCTGGAAGTTGTATACTCGTTAAACTATCACAGCCATAGAACACCCCTTGCGAAAGAGTTGTTAATCCTTCTGGTAGGTGAATATTTATTAAATTTTCACAATCGCGAAAAGCATCCATATTAATAATGGTAATACTATCAGGTATGATAATATCTGTTAAACTAGTACAATCACGGAAAGCCTCTCGTCCTAAATAGGATAAACCATTAGGTAAGGTTATATCCACTAAACTACTACAGCCCATAAATCCTCCTCGACCAATTCCTGTTAAACTACTAGGCAATGAAACACTAGTTATATTAGTACAATTCTCAAAACCAAAATTTCCGATTTCTGTTACTGTATAACTTATACTATTATCTGTTATAGTTTCAGGAATAACTAAATTACCTGTAGGACAAATATTATCATATGTTTTTACTGATACATAATTGTTTGCAGCATCGGTTACGGTATATTCTAAAACTCCGTCGTTAAAGGTTTGGCTTTGGCTTAAGGTAAAGCTAAATAAGCATAAAAAGGTAAATAGTAATTTTTTCATAATAATAGATTAATTATAAATTAGGTAACATCGTGAGATAACTTTAAGCCTTTAATGATTAAAGTTATATTACAATCTACTTATCTTTATGTATCAAGTTCACTAAAGGTTAACATTAAATTTCAATAAATACTTTTTATATTAAATGTTTAAAAAGAAACCTTATAAAATATCAAACCCCTTTTTAGTTAAAAAAGGGGTTTCTTTTTTTACGCAATTCACTTGATAAATCCCATTTCCTAGCTCGATTATCTTTCTATATTTGTAGCTCAACTTTTAGAACCTATTAATCATGTCGATGATTTCCTATATCCTTTCTCAAACCCAACTTCCAGAAGTTTCCGTAAAAAATACTGTTGAATTATTAAACGAGGCTTGTACCGTTCCTTTTATTTCACGTTACCGAAAAGAGCGTACAGGAAACCTAGACGAGGTTCAAATTGGAGAAATTGTTAAGTACAAAGACCAATTTGAAGCTTTAGAAAAACGCAAGATCAGCATTCTTAAAGCTTTAGAAGAACAGGAAGTTTTAACTGATGAATTGAAGAAGAAAATTGAAGCTACGCAAGACTTAACCAGCCTTGAGGATTTGTATTTACCCTTCAAAAAAAGCAGAAAAACCAAAGTAGAAACGGCTAGAAAAAACGGTTTAGAACCTTTGGCCAAAATCATTATGAGCCAAAATGCTTCAGATGTAGAATCTATAGCCTATAAGTACGTAAAAGGAGCTGTTACTTCCGTGGAAGATGCTTTAGAGGGTGCTAGACATATCATTTCTGAATGGGTTAACGAACGCACCGATGTTAGAAACAATATTCGACACCAGTTAGAACGTTTTGCTATGATTTCCACGAAAGTGGTAAAGTCTAAAAAGGACAGCGAAGAAGCGCAAAAATTTAGAGACTATTTTGAATGGGAAGAATCTCTTGGACGGATCCCTTCCCATAGATTATTAGCCATTTTAAGAGCTGAAAAAGAAGGTTTTATTAGGTCGAAAATTTCTATTGACGATGAAAAGGCTTTGGCTAAAATTGAAGATCGCATCCTTCGTTCTAACAATGCTTGTAGCGAAGAAATAAAACTAGCCATTCAAGATGCGTACAAGCGATTGCTACTACCCTCATTATCAAATGAAGCGCTACAAAATGCGAAGGAAAAAGCCGATGCAGCTGCTATTAATGTTTTTGCGAAAAATTTAAAACAATTGTTATTAGGATCGCCTTTAGGTGAAAAGCGTGTGTTGGCCATCGACCCTGGATTTAGAACCGGTTGTAAAGTGGTTTGTTTAGATGCCCAAGGGAATTTAAAACACAACGAAACCATCTATCCGCACCCACCAAAAAACGATGCTATTGGTGCGATGAAGAAAATAAGTTCGCTTTCTGAAGCGTATCAAATTGAAGCCATTGCCATTGGAAATGGAACCGCTTCTAAAGAAACCGAAGCCCTTATTAGAAAAATTCGTTTTAAAAACGACATCCAAGTGTTTGTAGTTAGTGAAGCCGGAGCCAGTATTTATTCGGCATCTAAAATTGCTAGAGAGGAGTTTCCAAATTATGATGTTACTGTACGTGGTTCGGTTTCCATTGGAAGACGATTGCAAGATCCTTTAGCTGAATTGGTAAAGATTGACGCCAAGTCTATTGGTGTGGGACAATACCAACACGATGTGGATCAAAGTAAACTTAAAAACGAATTAGATACGGTGGTGGAAAGCTGTGTCAATGCCGTTGGTGTAAACATCAACACAGCCAGTGTTCCCTTATTGAGTTATGTGTCTGGAATTGGTCCGAAATTAGCTGAAAATATTTTCAACTATAGAACGGAACACGGTGTTTTTACATCTAGGAATGCCATAAAGAAAGTCCCACGTTTAGGAGACAAGGCCTTTGAACAAGGAGCCGCTTTTTTAAGGATTAAGGATGCTAAAAACCCCTTAGATGATTCGGCTGTACATCCAGAAAGTTATGCCATTGTAGAAAAAATGGCTAAGGATTTAGGGAAACCTATTACAGAGTTGATTGGTAATTCGGCCTTACTTCAGAAAATAGATTTAAAACAATATTGCACAGATTCTGTAGGTTTACCAACCCTTCAAGATATTATTAAAGAGTTAGAAAAACCTGGTTTAGATATTAGAGAGCAGGCCAAGGTTTTTACTTTTAATCAGAATATAAAAACTATAAACGATTTACAAGAAGGGCAACTATTACCTGGAATTGTAAACAATATTACCAATTTTGGAGCCTTTGTTGATGTAGGAATTAAAGAAAGTGGTTTGATTCATGTTTCTAATCTTTCCGATAGTTTTGTGAGCGATGTCAACGAACATGTTCATCTGCACCAGCAAGTCATAGTAAAAGTATTAGAAGTAGATGTAGCACGAAAACGCATTCAATTGAAGCTTCATAAATAAAAATTGGATAATATTTAACTATAAAAGGCGAATTTAGTCTCATTTTATTCCGCTAATACTACGTATTTTTGCAGCTTCAAATTAAGAAGCTAAATAGTTTTCAGATGAAAAAGGCAAGAATCGCTTTAGTTATTGGAATATTCTGTATATCTATATTCCCTATTTTGGTTAAATTAAACCTGACACCAGGAGTTATTTCTGCATTTTACCGAATGCTATTTTCCTTTTTGTTGTTACTACCTTATGTTTTAATTAGCAGGCAGTTTAAACTTCCAAATTTAAAAACTGGAGTTTTAGCCGTACTTTGCGGGGTTATTTTTGGTAGCGATGTTGCTGTTTGGAATATAGCCATCCAGCAGTCTACAGCTACTCAAGCTTCGTTGTTAACCAACCTATCCCCTGTTTGGGTAGGTGTTTTAGCTTTATTCTTTTTAAAGGACAAGCCAAAAACCAATTTCTGGATTGGAACCCTGATTGCTGTTTTTGGTATGATGATGTTGGTTGGTTTTACCGTATTTCAAACCCTTGATTTTGATTTAGCTTTTAGCTTTGGAATTCTTTCAGGTGTGTTATACGCCATATATATGCTTATCAGCAAGGAAGTATTAAAAACTATGAATGTTATTTCATTTATGGTTATTAGTTTAGGATCCTCGTCCCTTTATTTGGGAGGTATCAGCTATGCCTTAAACGAACCTTTTTCAGGTTTTTCAAACACAGGTTGGATGGTGTTGGTTGTTCAAGCTGTAGTTTGTCAACTTGCCGCTTGGTTATTAATTAGTTATGCGACACAAAATATGCGTGCCACACGAGTTTCGGTTAGTTTATTAGGACAAGGTATTTTAGCTTCCCTACTAGCTTGGTTATTAATAGATGAGGCACTGACACTACAAATGGTTTTAGGTGGCTTAGTTTTACTTTTTGGAATACGCGTGACTTTTTACGAAAAGCAGATATTATCGGTTTTCCACTTTAAAAAAAACAACAATAAAAAGCGTGCCTTAAAAGGCCTCTAAAATTAGATGGCTCTTTAAGCTAGATAAGCTTCATTTATCCCCTTGCTTATATATAGCAGCAGGCAAGAAATACAAAAAAAGCGACCTAAGTCGCTTTTTTTTGTTTAAATCCCTAAATTCTATTTACTTAACATGAGTAACTCATTGCATAAAACTTCGGTTATGTAACGTTTGTTTCCTTCTTTGTCTTCCCAGGCACGGTTTACTAATTTGCCTTCCACTGCAATTTCCTTTCCTTTGGTAATATACTCTTCTACGACTTTAACCAGCCCTCCTTTTACTACCACATTGTGCCAGTAAGCGCGTTCAACCTTTTGACCGTTTTTGTCTTTATAGCTATCGTCTGTAGCCATAGAGAATTTAGCCATTTTGCTACCATCTTCAAAATTGATGATTTCAGGATCCTGTCCTAATCTTCCAATCAACTGTACTTTGTTTCTAAGCGTGTTCATAATTTTAAAATTTAATTGTTAAACAGTTCATACTATTGAATCTCATTCGTTCAATTCAACGGTACAAATATGCAACAGCTTCGAAATGTTAGTCGGTTATTAACTAATTAAATTCGTTTGTAATTGATTGTAACCGTTTGTAAACGGATAATCTATTGATTTAATTCCCTATCTTTATCAGCCATGACAAGACTTTTAAGCTATTTATATCCTATTACAAAAACAGTTGAATCGGATATTAACGGAACTCTAGAAATTACCTGGTACAACGGTAAAAAGCATTTAAACACCAAAAATGCAAACTATTCCTATGGTTCCTTACAACGAATTTTAAAGTATGGATTGGAGAAAGTAGAGCTCACCAAAGTACATTCCGTGCTTTTATTAGGACTTGGCGGAGGCAGTGTGATACAAACCCTTCGGGAAGACTTTAAGTTTCAAGAACACATTACAGCCATAGAGATTGATCCTGTAATCATTCGTATTGCTAAGGATGAGTTCAAGCTTCAGAATACCGATAATTTAGAGATTGTTTGCGCGGATGCCCTTCATTATATAGAAAAAACGCAGGCCAGCTTCGATTTGATTATTATTGATTTGTTTATAGACACCCAGGTTCCGGAGGAATTCTTAAAACTTCCGTTTTGGGAAACTATTTTAAAACGGAGTTCCACACAGGGGGTTATTTTATTTAATGCATCTTTAGAAAATTCCATAAACAGCCAGCTACAAAACATTATTGATTACTTAAAATCGCATGTTTACAAAGTGGCTGTATATGAAAAGGTGAACCACACTAACACACTGGTAGTTAGTAGGAGGTGGTAGTTGTTAGTTGTTAGGTGTTAGTTGGGAGGTGGTAGTTGTTAGTTGGGAGGTTGTAGTTGTTAGGTGGGAGGTGGTAGTTGTTAGGTGGTAGTTGTTAGTTGTTAGTTGGGAGGTGTTAGGTGTTAGTTGTTAGGTGGGAGTTGGAATGTATGGTTTTATTGCTTTCAGACGACTGGTTTGTGTCTTGTTTTTTCCTTCACTAAAATAGTGTGGGGAATGGCTTCTTTTTGTGAAGGTTTCATTGAAAAATAAGGCTTGATTTTGGTTGGATTTTTTAATTTGTTTCATACGGGGTCACTACGGGGTCACTACGGAGTCACTACGGAGTCGCTATTAGGTCGTTTTGAAGTTAAATTAAGTGAAATATTACTCTCCCATTATGTTAGAATTTAGCTACTAAGTTGGGTGCTTTTTGAGGGTATTTGTCCGTAAAATAATCGTTGGGTTTGCATGGACTATCCATGGACTATCTATGGAGTATCCATGGAGTATCTATGGACTATCTATGGGGAGGGGAAAAGACCCTATCCATCCTTGAGCTAACCTGGAACTTTTTAAGAATCGGGAGCTTAAAGGGCACTCCCTTTTTGAAAAATATTCAGTATATTTAATTCAGAACAACTAAGTTGTTGCTAATAATTAACTTATTTAAGAAGCTAAGTCATGAAAGCCTGTCCTGAATGCGGTGATAAGATAGTTGGTAGAATTGACAAGAAATTCTGCAGTGATGCTTGTAGGAACTCCTACAACAATCGGGTGAATAAAGATTCTAAGAACCTGATTAGAAACACCAACAACCGATTACGAAAAAACTACCGAATTTTGGAGGCCCTTAATCCGGAGCAAAAAACCAAATGTTCTAGAGCTAAACTGATCGATAAAGGCTTCGACTTCAATTATTTTACAAGTATTTACACCACCAAAGCGGGTACGGTATACTATTTTGTTTACGATCAGGGCTACCTTCCATTGGAGGGAGATTATTATGCTTTAGTAAAGCGTGAGAGTTAAGCACCTAGTTTTTGTTTTTCGTTTTATGAATTCCCTATTCACTTCCACAATCCCATTTAACTACTAGGTTTGTTTTCATCTGCAATTCCGGGGTGAATTGAAATTTATTACTATTTTGTACCTTAAATTCATTCACTCTGAATTCGGGGTGCCATTGAAGCTTTCACTAGGAGTTAGAATAGAAAAATTATGAGTATGGAAAGTAAGTTAGTTGGTGACAACTCGAGAATAAAAGTTGTTTGTGCCCTCATTCATTTTGGCGATAAAATTTTGGCTGTTCAACGAAGTGAACACATGAAGCTTCCATTGAAATGGGAGTTTGCAGGTGGTAAAATTGAACCGGGTGAATCTGAAATTGAATGTATACAACGAGAAGTTAAAGAGGAATTGGATATCCATATTGAAGTGATACGAAGGTTAACTCCCTCCATTTATGATTACCCAAGCTTTTCCATTGAACTCATTCCTTTTACGGCCAACTATGTTTCAGGAGACTTGAAACTTAGAGAACATGCTGACTTTGTGTTAGCCGATAAGGAAGAATTGCTTGGATT
>NZ_DATGNR010000061.1:0-23661 GCF_035306605.1 Xanthomarina sp.
TGGGCCAATTTTGTAATTCAAAAAAATTGATAACTACTTTTTGATTTTTTGGCTGGTCAAGTTTATTAATGTTTTCTATTTGTTTATTATGTTTATATAAAGGTACCAGTGCTTGTCCTTGATTTGGGACGGCTAAGTCCACTGCTTGTCCCTGATTTGGGACGGTTAAGTCCACTGCTTGTCCAGAGGTTGTACCAAATATGAGCATGTTAATTTTTGAACCTTTAAATGGGTTATGAGATGGGTGATAAATTAGATACTTATAGTGATTTAATTCCTTTAAGCATCTGTGATAGGTGGATTTAGAGCCTATTTTGGATAGATTCATTACTTCTTCCCGATTGACATGAAACTGTTCTGGAAACCGGTTGTGATTCCATAGTTGGAAAAATGCCATGTACAAACTGACATGGGTTGGATTTAACCTGTTGTCTTTAGAGAACTGTTGAAACACTGCGTTTAGATGTTTTATGTAGTTAACTTTAGTCATTTAGATAAAGTGATTGAACCCCACATGATTGTGGGGTAGAATCTGGAATAAGTTACGTTTTAGGTTGATTTATTGGTGTTAAGAATGTGAATAATTTCATCGTATTCGTACAGAATAATACCACCAATTTTAGTGTAAGGGATGGTTCCGTTAATTCTTAAATTTTGAATGGTACCTGGACTTATTTGTAACATTTCCATTACCTCCCCCGATTTGAGGTATTTTTTTATTTGATTTGGTTTTTGAGCACTTTCATTAAGCATTTTTTTGAGCTCGTTAAATAGTTCTAATTTAAAATCGTAGAGATCTTCTGTGGTAATAATTGTTGCAGCCATTGTAAAAAGAATTTAAGTGATTAATAATAAGCCTGTATACATACGAGGTTGATTAAAATGCTATCATTTCAATTTGTTGTTTTAATAATAGCACTTGCGTTAATTTAGTTCACAAACGTTTCTATTTTAATAAATAGGTTTTCATGAATCTATCGATTTGACTTTCGTTCTACAAAGCTGTTGATTATTGTTTTAAAACTTTCGGTATGTGTTCGGTACTACCGAAAAACTTTAACATTTTAAGAAAGAGTTATAAATGACGGTATTGGATCCTTAAGCTAGGACTCGTCTAGTTTTATTTTTTTTAGGAGGTTGTATTTTAAGGTGTCAATAAATTTTGTTTGTTGATTTGTTCTGGCTTTAATTTCAGAAAATATTTTATAGGGACTTCCCAATTTAATATTTAAAATTTGCTCAAAGACTTGAGTTATTTTACTAATCTCTACTTGTCCATTTCCAAAAACTCTAGAAGCATGTAGTGCATAAATTAATTCTATTAAATCTGTTTTAGATCCTGACCAAACCAAATTTGTAGAAATAGCCTGATCTGTTAATTCTGCAGTTTGAGTTGATTGGTTGTTTTCTATATTTGAGAGTAATTTTTTGTAATAATTGGTAAGTAAATCGAAAGCTACCACTTGGGACATCAGATTATCATAATTGGTAGAAAACTCTGGATTTAGGTAGTAATCGGAGATATCGAAATTAAGCTCCAGTTGGCTGTTGCTTCTTAAAAAGTAAAAGCTATCTAATGAGGTTTGTTGATGTCTAACATAGCGCCAAAAAGGTAGATTTTTTTTCTTTTGATTTTCGAGTTTGTTTAAGGCTTGACGTAAATATTTTTTTTGTTTCCTGATATCAGCTTTAGGCCATTCTAGTTGGAAATTGTGTAATTCGATAAAGTATTTAAGCCTTCCAAAAATGAAAGGCTTTATTTGTTTAAAAAAGATTATTTCATCTTCTTGATTTGAAAAATAACTTTTTTTCCGAATTAATTTGCGGAGCTCCACCAGTGTTTCTCTTGAAATATTTATACCTGTCTTAAGGTTTTCTAGGTTTGTCTGGTTTAAATAATCAATTTGCAGGATTTTGTCTTGATAGTTTTGTGTTATTTTATTAATAGATTCCATATGGGGCGGATTTGTAGTAAAATACAACATCAAGTTAATCAAGAAATTTAATTTATCAAAATTTAAATATATTTATAATTGATATTTAATGAGTTACTGCTTTTATTTGCTGCTTTTTGTTTTTCATTATTGCTCTTTATTTCTAAAATAGATTTTAACTGATTCATATCGGAGCTGAGTTTGTTATCTAAAACACGGGCGTAAATTTGAGTGGTTGTAATTTTGGTATGCCCCAGTAGTTTTGATACCGTTTCAATAGGCACGCCATTTGAAAGGGTTATAGTTGTTGCAAATGTATGTCGTGCCATATGGAAGGTTAGGTTCTTTTTAATTCCTACGAAGTTTGCAACTTCCTTTAAATACACATTTAGCTTTTCGTTTGATAATTTTGGAAGTAAAGATTCGGAGACAGCTGTTACCGGATGGTCTTTGTATTTCTGAATGATTTCTAATGCTTGGGGTAGTAGTGGCACCTTGACAAGGGTATCTGTTTTTTGCCTTTTGGTTATTATCCAATTATTACCATCGATACCCATTACCACATGATCTGTTGTTAATGCCATAATATCCACATAGCTAATGCCGGTGTAACAGCTGAAAACAAATAGGTCGCGCACGCGATCTAGTCTATCAGAAATAAAATCTTTATTCTCCACAGTATATAATTCAGTTTCGGAGAGGAATTCTCTATGGGTTTTTTCAAACGACATTCTAAAACGAACAAAGGGATCTTTATCAATCCATTCCATGTGAAAAGCCAAGGTTATAATTTTGCGCAGTCTCTGAATGTGCTTCATAACCGTATTTTGACCCAATGCTTTGGGATGGCCAGCCGGATATAAATTGGAAAGGTACATTTGGAAGTCTGATAAGAACTCGAAATTGAGTTGCTTTAAGTAGATGTTATTGGTATGTTTCTTTTTCTTTAAGAATTTTTTCACGTAGGACTCGGTAACACCGAAGTTTCTAATGGATCCCGGAGCTAGGGTGTTGGCAATTTTTTGATTATGGTATTCTATAATTTCGAAGATGGTTTTGCCTTCATCAATATTAGTATTGGTATAATGCGACTTTATTAATTGTGCCGTAATAAGCTGGCCCTTAAATTTTAAGTCCTGGTATATTTGGAAGAGTTGCGATTTTACCTCCTCTAAATACAAATTTGTTTGTTTGGCATGTGCCGTTGTGCCTTTAACTTTTTTCTTATTTGAATCCCACATATTAATAGGGACTCTTTTTTTTAAGCTAAAGTTTACTCTTTTGCCGTCTACCGTAATTCTAATGTAAATAAGTGCTTCATTATTTACTGTTCTAGTGGTTTGTAACCAGAAGATTGTCGAAAATGTGTGTTTTGTTTGCATAGTTGTCGTCTTTTTAAGGACGAAAGTCAAATCAACTGTGCGCATTCAAGTCTGTAGGTTTTTTCTGAAAGTGTCTGCTATCGCAGACACTTTGAAAAAGTGTTAACCGAATCGCAGACACTTTTAACCAAATATAATGATTTTTTATGAATGTCTAAAAAATAAGAAACCGCGCAAATCCTAGGATTTGCGCGGTTTTGGTGCTTTTTGATAAAAGCTTTTAGTGACCTCGACAGGATTCAAACCTGTAACCTCTTGAGCCGTAATCAAGTGCGCTATTCAGTTGCGCCACGAGGCCGATTTTGAGTGTGCAAATATATCTATTTTTTTATAAAAACTCAAAAGAAATGAAATTAATCTAAAGAATTTTTTGTCACATATAATTTCCATCCAAAAATGGCCATTTGTATTTTAGTTGCTTTGCTTAAATCTAAGCGTTGTTTCGTATAACTTGGCAAGAGGCTTTTGTTTAATTTAGCCAAGATTTTAAATAATTGTTTCTTCATAGTTTAAATAGGGAAATGGACTTAAAAAACTAAATAAGGGCTTTTTACTTTCATGTTTCTATGCAAAAGTAAGGTATTTCATTTAAATAGCTTTTTGTCTTCTTAAAGATGTTAAATGTAAATATATAATAATTAAGGAGTTCAATTAAACGCCTAGAGTTGACTATATTTGTTACAAATTTATTTTTATGAAACAATTATTTACTTTTCTTAGTTTTCTGCTTATTGGACAACTGTGTTTTTCTCAAATAGTAATTAACGAACTAGATTCTGATACCCCTGGAATAGACGATAAAGAATTTGTGGAGTTAAAATCAGATGTGCCTTATGCCTCCTTGGATGGCTATGTTCTTGTGTTTTTTAACGGATCCACCTCAGGAGGAAATTCAAGTTATATGACGATAGCTTTAGATGGTTATTCCACAGATGTTAATGGGTTGTTGTTAATAGGAAGTAGTGCTGTAGAGCCATTTCCTCAACTTTTAATATCTCCTAATGCTATTCAAAACGGCCCAGATGCCGTGGCTATTTATCAAGCTAGCGAAGAAGATTTTCCAGAAGGCACCGTAGCAACTATTGATAATTTAGTAGATGTTTTACTTTATGATACTAACGATCCTGATGTTGATAGTATGATTGCTATATTTAGTGCTCATCCAGATTTTACTAATATTCAACAAATTAGTGAAGGGGCTAATAACAATGCCAATTCCATTCAACGAAATAATGACGGTACTTATAGCGTAGGTTCTCCAACCCCAAGATTGTTGAACGATGGAGGAGGAGAGGTTTTTAATGGTATTTCTATCTCTACAAACCAAACGCAATATCACGAAGGAGATGTATTTGATATTGTTTTTACAGCGCAGCAAAACGTCGCTGAAGATGTAACCTTTAGTATAACCTTAAATAATTATGGGTTTAACGAAGCCGATTTTACAGGAAATACCACGCTTACTATCCCTGCGGGCCAAAACACGGTAACTACTATCATTACCTTAATTGATGATGATTTAGATGAAGGAGACGAAGAGCTTATCATTAAATTCACAGACTTGCAGTGGCCTTATATTCCTTATAACAATTATCTATTACTTCGCGTTGTTGATAACGATTTTACCATGGCTCCATTTGGAACTCCAATTAATTCAACTTACGGTATGGTTGCAAGCACTCAGCCTAATGGATATTATAACAGTTTAAATGGTTTATCGGGTGAGGACTTGAGACAAGCTTTACAGGATATTATAGCAAATCCTAATGTGGTTAGGGCTCAAACTTATGCAGATGTTATTGATATTTTAAAAGAAGCCGATCAAAATCCGGAAAATAGTAATGAGGTTTGGTTGGTTTATAAAGAACAAGGGCGACCTAAGTTGGATTACCAAACAAGCTCTGTAAGTACTGGTAAATGGAATAGAGAGCATACTTTTCCGAGATCTCGTGCCGGATATTATAGTATTGAAGCGGACGAAGTTGCTGATGGGAAAGACGTGTTCTGGACAACTTCAGCCGATTCCTTACGTCATGGGAACTCCGATGTACACGCTTTAAGGGCAGCTGATGGTCCAGAAAATAGTAGTCGTGGCAATCAGTTTTATGGAGAGTATAATGGGCCATCAGGAACCTTGGGTGGGTTTAAGGGAGATGTAGCTCGTGGTGTGTTTTATTTAGCAGTGAGGTATAATGGTTTAGAAATTGTTGATGGTTATCCGGATGGGTTAGTTGGTCAGTTTGGAGATTTACAAACTTTGTTAGATTGGCATAGGAATGATCCGCCAGATGATTTCGAGATGAATAGAAACAATATTATATATGAATGGCAACACAATAGAAATCCGTTTATCGATCAACCAGAGTTGATAGAATATATTTGGGGAAATCAGGTTGGAGGCACCTGGTTGTC
This sequence comes from Xanthomarina sp., assembly GCF_035306605.1. Classification (NCBI taxonomy): domain Bacteria; kingdom Pseudomonadati; phylum Bacteroidota; class Flavobacteriia; order Flavobacteriales; family Flavobacteriaceae; genus Xanthomarina; species Xanthomarina sp. The sequence goes on from NZ_DATGNR010000061.1 coordinate 5,729, forward strand.
TATGGATGAATATAAAGAGTTAAACTTGAGTGTTTATCCAAATCCAACTAACGGACGTATATTTATTAAAGGCCTGAAAAATGAAGCTAAGGCAACGGTTTATTCTGTTGATGGAAGAGTGTTGTTTACTGAAACATTAAACAAGTCGTTTTTGGATTTGAACCTATCTAGTGGTATGTATTTATTACAAATTACTTCGGACAATAAAACTACGGTAAAAAAGATACTGATTAACTAATTAGTAAGTTAGTAGATGTAAAAGCTCAAACAAGGTCTGTTTGGGCTTTTTTATTTCGTAGCTATGGCTTTTTTAAAGCTGATAAAGTAATTAAGATACAGTGTTAATATCAGGTGCTTAGGTGGATATGTTCTAAGAAACGGCTTTTTTCTTTAAGGGCAATAATTTCTTTTAATTCAGTCACGCTAATTTTTTTCTTCTTTTACAAAAAATATTAGTTGTTCAAATATTTTCAAAGGAAATGTTACCTTCGCAAAAAAATAAGATTTATGAGTGTTGTTTGGATTGTACTTGGTTTAACTTTATTAGTTGTTGGAGGAGAATTTTTAGTTCGTTCTTCTGTAGCTTTATCTCTTAAATTTAATATTTCCAAATTAGTAATAGGGATGACTGTCGTGTCCTTTGCTACTTCTGCTCCAGAACTTTTGGTTAGTTTACAAGCTGCTCTCGATGGTTCACCAGATATAGCTTTAGGGAATGTTATTGGGTCTAATATTGCTAATATAGGTTTGGTTTTAGGTATTACTGCTGTTATTTCGCCCTTAGCTATTAGTAGTGATTTTTACAAACTTAATTGGCCCATGATGATGCTATTGTCAGTGGCTTTATACTTCCTCTTAAAAAGTGGAGGGGTTTTAGATTTTAAGGAGGGCTTGGTGCTTTTCCTTTCATTGATTATTTTCCTAGTCGTTTTAATTAGACGTTCCAAAGGAGCTCCAATGGAGTCTGTTGAAGAGGTTGATGAGGCCTTGGAGAAAACATCGAATTTTAAAATTTTTGTTTGGTTGCTAATTGGAGGTGCAGCGCTATACTTTGGTAGTGATTGGTTGGTGTTTGGAGCCAAAGAAATGGCTCTTTCATACGGTGTAAGCGAACGAGTAATCTCCGTTACTATGGTGGCTGTTGGAACTAGTGTGCCGGAGCTAGCTGCTTCAGTAATTGCTGCTCTAAAACAGGAGAAAGCAATTTCTCTTGGAAACCTAATAGGTTCTAATATCTTTAATATTTCTTCTGTTCTTGGTATAACCGCCATGATTCATCCTATTGCCTTAGCCAATACAAAATTACTTACAAATGACATTTTCTGGATGATTGGTTTTTCGGCCATTCTAATACCATTAATGATGTTGCCTAAAAGATTTGAAATTGGACGTTTGAAAGGATTCCTTATTCTTGGAGCTTATATCGTTTTTGTTTATTTGACCATTTCCTTAGATTAAATAGGGGTTGGTGTGTGTAATATGTGTTTTATTTAGGTTGACCCCTATATTTTTAGGGGGTATGTGTCGGAGAAAGTGATTTTTTTCATAAATTTGCCATGTTAAAACTCACAACTAAAATAAAACACTATGTCCACACTAAGATTTCACGCTATTAAGAAAGCTCTTAATAAGAAACCCATTGTAATTGAGGAAAATGAACGCAGATCAGCCCTTTTTGGCAGAAATGTTTTCAATGAAGATAAAATGCGTCAGTATCTTACAAAAGAGGCTTTCACAAGTGTTATGGATGCTATTTTAAATGGCTCTAAAATTGATAGACACGTAGCAGATCATATTTCTACAGGTATGAAAGAGTGGGCTATATCAAAAGGAGTTACACATTATACGCATTGGTTTCAGCCTTTAACAGGGGCAACCGCTGAAAAGCATGATGCTTTTTTTGAGCCTATAGGTAATGGTCGTGCCATTGAAAAATTTGGAGGTGGACAGTTAGTACAGCAGGAGCCAGATGCATCTAGTTTTCCAAACGGAGGAATAAGAAATACTTTTGAAGCTCGTGGTTACACAGCTTGGGATCCAACTTCTCCAGCTTTTATTTACGGTACAACTTTATGTATTCCAACCGTTTTTGTGGCTTATACTGGTGAGGCTTTAGATTATAAAACGCCTTTATTGCGTGCTTTACAAGCTATTGATGCCGCAGCAGTGGATGTGTGTAAATACTTCGATAAAAATGTAAAAAAAGTAAACACGTCTTTGGGGTGGGAGCAAGAGTACTTTTTAATAGATCGTGGTTTAGCAGCTTCTAGACCAGATATTCTATTAACAGGAAGAACTCTATTAGGACATTCTTCGGCAAAAGGGCAGCAGTTAGACGATCATTATTTTGGTACCATTCCAATGCGCGCTATGCAATTTATGCGAGACTTGGAAACGGAGTGTATGTTGCTTGGAATTCCTGTTAAAACACGTCATAACGAAGTAGCTCCAAACCAATTTGAGCTAGCGCCAGTTTACGACGAGGCTAACTTGGCAGTAGATCACAACTCTTTACTTATGGATTTGATGAGTAGGGTGGCAGAGCGTCACGATTTTAAGGTTTTGTTTCATGAAAAACCTTTTAAAGGTGTTAATGGTTCAGGAAAACATAACAACTGGAGCTTGAGTACCGATACAGGAGTAAATTTATTGAGTCCAGGAAAGACGCCAATGAGCAATCTTCAATTTTTGACCTTCTTTATTAATACTATAAAAGCCGTAAACGACAATGAAGAGTTAGTAAGGGCTTCAATAGCTTCTGCGAGTAACGATCATCGGTTAGGAGCCAACGAGGCGCCTCCGGCTATTATATCTGTTTTTATTGGAGAACAACTAACAAGGGTTCTAGACGAATTGGAAAATGTGACGAATGGTAAGCTTTCACCAGAAGAGAAAACGGATCTGAAGTTGAATGTTGTTGGTAAAATTCCAGAAATCTTATTAGATAATACAGATAGAAATAGAACATCGTCTTTTGCTTTTACCGGTAATAAATTTGAATTTAGAGCTGTTGGATCTACGGCTAACTGTGGGAAGCCTATGACGGTTTTAAGTACGATAGTTGCTAGTCAGTTGGTAGCGTTTAAAGCTGAGGTTGATGCTTTAATAGATAAAAAAGGTAAAGGACTAAAGAAGGATGAAGCTATCTTTAATGTGTTAAGGGAATACATTAAAAAGTCCAAAAATATTCTATTTGAAGGAAATGGTTATGGTGAAGAATGGGAGATAGAAGCCAAGAAAAGAGGGTTAAGTAATTACAAAACCACACCTGAAGCTTTGAAAGCTAAGATTTCTGAAAAAACGATTAAGATGTTTGAAGATTTAAATGTTTTAAATCGTGTTGAAAGCATATCTCGTTACGAAGTAGAAATGGAGGATTATGTTATGCATATTCAAATAGAGGGTAGAGTTTTAGGTGATATTGCTAGGAATCACGTAGTTCCTATAGCGGTTAAGTATCAAAATGTATTGATTGAAAATGTAAGAGGTTTAAAGGAAATATATGGAGACGGGTTTAAGAAGCTTGCTGAAGAGCAGATGACTTTAATAGAAGAAATTTCTGGGCATATTGCATCAATTAACTCTAATGTAACCAAAATGATTAACGCAAGAAAAGAAGCTAATCGTATTGAATGTATAGAGGAAAAGGCAGATGCTTATTGCTATAAAGTAAAGCCGTTTTTCGATGAAATAAGATATCATTGTGATAAATTGGAATTATTGGTGGACGACGAGCTTTGGCCGCTAACAAAATACAGAGAGTTGTTGTTTACAAAATAATTTTCACTCATAATAATGTCATTTTAAAGAGCTCTGACTGTCAGAGCTCTTTTTGATTTTAAGGTAAAAATTGTATTTTATCTATTTAATATGTAAGTTAACGAAAAGATGGTATAATGTCTATGGAGTGTGTTGATTTTTAGTATTTTAGTGGTGCTATTAATCAATTATACAATTTAACATGAAAAGGCTAATAATAAGTGTTCTTATGCTTATGGCAGCTACCTTCATATTCTCGCAAAGAACTAGCGATGCAAAGGAGGAGATGCGGAAAGACTTAGTTGTCCACCAACAAACAAAATATTAGATTTTTATTTAATTAATTGTTCGGGGATTTAATAAACAATAGGTTTATTTAAATGAAATCTTTTATTAAAGATTTAAAGAAAATACTAGTTATGTAAAGAAAGAAGATTTTCTACGTAACTAGTATTTCTGTTTATAAACGAAAAGTTTTCTTTCGCGCTGTTTTCTGTTGTTTGTCATTTATTTGTGTTTAGAATTTGTCCTGAATTTTATCGGTTCAATGAAAACCAACGATAGAATATGAAAAACTCAAATCATTATATCAAACTACTTTTTATCCTGTCTTTTGGGTTGGGGTGTTGTTTTAATGCTTGGGCTCAAAAAAGTAAATACAACCAACGCGAGTTTAATAAATTAAGGGCCAATAACGTTGTGGAGGGGGCTTTCGGTTCCGCAGTGCCTAATGGAGATTATCCCGACCCTATGTTTGAAGTGTTTATGCGTATTGGTTATAAACGGTACGTTATTAATCATCTTAATATTAATGTAAGTTATAATAAGTTCAACTTGGCTTTTAAGGATGTTTTTAATGAAGGATTTATGTCTTTTGATGTGAATCTAGAAGCGACCCTTTTTCCTTACGATAAATTTACCCCATATATTTATGTAGGAGGAGGTGTGCATGCTTCTAATTATTTAAAAACCTCCGAAGCTAAAATGCAAGGAGGTGTTGGATTGGAATACATAATTTCAGATGGTGTAGGAGTTAAAATATTTTCTGATTATAATGAAGTTTTTAGTGATGAAGTAGATGGGAATGTTTATGGAGCGTCAAATGATGTTTATTGGAGAATGGCCATTGGTCTTAATTTCTATTTTGGAGCTTCTAAAAGAAAAGTTAAATCTAAGCGGAATGTGCCTACAATTATCAATTCCAATCAGATTATTAACAAATAAGTAGATTACAATTGCTATTTTTGCACTTCAATTCAATTTTATGAGTGGAGAAATAAGTAAAAGATATTCGCAAAGAGGTGTTTCGGCCTCTAAAGAAGATGTACACAACGCCATTAAAAACATCGATAAAGGCCTTTTCCCTAAAGCCTTTTGTAAAATTGTTCCAGATTATTTAACAAATAGCAGTGAGCATTGCTTGGTTATGCATGCAGATGGAGCTGGAACCAAAAGTTCTTTAGCTTATATGTATTGGAAAGAAACTGGCGATCTATCCGTTTGGAAAGGAATTGCTCAGGATGCATTAATTATGAATGTGGACGATTTGCTTTGTGTAGGAGCAACCGATCATATTATGTTATCTTCCACCATTGGAAGAAATAAAAATTTAATTCCAGGTGAAGTTATTTCAGCCATAATTAATGGTACTGAAGAGCTTATTTCAGAATTGAAATCGTTTGGAGTAACTATTCATTCTACAGGAGGTGAAACTGCCGATGTGGGTGATTTGGTTAGAACTATCATTGTGGATTCTACGGTTACTGCTAGGCTAAAACGTAGCGATGTTATAGATAATGCTAATATACAGCCAGGAGATGTTATTGTGGGGCTTGAGTCCTTTGGACAGGCTTCTTACGAAAAAGAATACAATGGCGGGATGGGAAGTAATGGTTTAACTTCAGCTAGACACGATGTGTTTCATAAATATTTAGCAGAAAAATATCCAGAAAGTTATGATGCTTCTGTGCCTGAAGATTTGGTTTATTCCGGACAGGTAAAATTAACAGATGCGGTTAAGGATTCTCCTATTGATGCCGGTAAATTAGTTTTATCACCAACAAGGACTTATGCTCCAATTATTAAAAAAATATTATCTCAATTTAAAGGTGATACCATCCACGGAATGATCCATTGCAGTGGAGGTGCTCAAACTAAAATACTTCACTTTATTGATGAACTTCATATTATAAAAGATAATATGTTTCCAGTTCCTCCGTTGTTTAAGCTTATTCAAGAGCAATCTAAAACAGATTGGAAAGAAATGTACCAAGTGTTTAATTGTGGACACCGTATGGAGCTGTATGTTTCACCGGAAGTTGCTCAAGATGTTATTGCCATTTCAAAGTCGTTTCAGGTAGATGCTAAAATTATTGGACGTGTAGAGGCTTCAGATAAAAAGAAGCTAACCATTACTAGCGAGTTTGGAGTGTTTAATTATTAAGTTTAAAATTACGGCCTAGTGAAGAAGATTGTATTTGTTTTATTTCTAATTAGTTTTCAATTTGCTTTTGCGCAACCGGATTCTTTATATTTTAAAATAGAGAACATCAATGTTCCAAAATGGACCCACAAAAACAAAGCAAGTTTGCTTGTGAGTGAAGTGGCTTTTGTGAACTGGAACGCTGGTGGTAGTAATTCTATTTCCTCCTTAGTAAGTTTTGAAAGCGCTTTAAAATACAGATATAAGCATTTGATTTGGAGTAGTTTGTTAGTAACTCGTTATGGGGTTAATAAACAAGAAGATCAAGGCCTTAAAAAAACTGATGATATTATTGATATTAGTTCAACTCTAGGATTTAAAAGAGATGAATACACCAATTGGTATTATTCAGCTAGATTTAATTTTAAATCACAGTTTACTGCTGGATATAATTATCCAGATGAAACCAATGTTTTGTCTAGGTTTATGGCTCCAGGTTATTTGTTTGTTGGGGGAGGAATTGAATACGGTAAGAATATCGATAAATTCTCTATGTACTTTTCTCCGTTAACAATGAAAACAACCTTTGTATTAGATTCTAAATTGGCTAATGCAGGGTCTTTTGGGGTTACCCCAGCTGTTTATGACGAAGAAGGCAATGTGCTTGTAGAAGGGCAGCGTGTTCGAAATGAGGTGGGAATCCTGTTAACAAGTTCTTACGAATCTCAAATTTTTGAAAATGTTTTTCTTGGTAATTATGTGAGTTTTTATTCCGATTATTTAAACGATTTTGGGAATATTGATGTGGATTGGCAAGTGAACTTAGATTTTAAAGTCAATAATTTTATTAAAGCCAATTTAGGGTCGCATCTTAAATACGATAACGATATAAAGACACAAGTTGAAACACCTGTTGATGGTGAGTACGAAACCAAGGGAGCTAAGGCTCAATGGAAGCAATTGCTGGGTGTTGGTGTTGTTGTTGACTTCTAATAAAAATATAAAATTTGTTAACTTTTTGTTGTTAACAAATATCTATTGCTCTGATTATTAAGTTTGTATCTATTTTTCTTGAAAACTTTTTTGTTTGCTTCATTTTTTAAGTGGAAAATATTTGCGTACTTTACACATTGGTAAAATTATCAATTTATTGTAAAAACAGATTAAAAAATGAGTGTTCAAACCCAACAAAAAGTGCTTCCAACAACATACTCTCAAGATGAGGCTTTTGAAGCTTCTTTAAAGTATTTTAACGGCGACGATTTAGCTGCGCGCGTATGGATTAACAAATATGCCTTAAAAGATTCTGAAGGCAATTTATTCGAGTTGACTCCAGACGATATGCATAAACGTATAGCCAAAGAAATAGCAAGGATAGAAGTGAAATATCCAAATCCACTATCCGAAAATGAGATTTACAATTTAATTAAAGATTTTAAATATATTGTTCCTCAGGGAAGTCCGATGGCTGGGATTGGAAACCCATATCAAATAGCCTCGCTTTCTAACTGTTTTGTAATTGGAAATAGTGGAGAGTCTGATTCTTATGGAGGCATCATGAAAATTGATCAAGAGCAGGTACAGCTTATGAAGCGTCGTGGCGGTGTTGGGCACGATTTATCTCATATCAGACCTAAAGGTTCGCCAGTTAAAAACTCGGCACTAACTTCTACAGGGATTGTACCTTTTATGGAACGCTACTCTAACTCTACCAGAGAAGTGGCTCAAGATGGGCGTCGCGGAGCCTTAATGTTATCTGTATCTATCAACCATCCAGATTCAGAAGATTTTATCGATGCTAAATTAGAGCAAGGCAAAGTTACGGGAGCAAACGTTTCGGTTAGAATAGACGATGAGTTTATGAAAGCCGTAAAATCAAATGGTACTTACACTCAAAAATATCCGATATTTAGTAGCGAACCAAAGTTTACAAAAACTATTGAAGCTAATAAAGTTTGGAAAAAAATAGTTCACAACGCATGGAAATCAGCTGAGCCAGGTATCTTGTTTTGGGATACTATTATTAACGAATCTGTCCCAGATTGCTACGCCGATTTAGGATATAAAACTGTTTCTACAAATCCATGTGGTGAAATCCCACTTTGTCCATACGATTCTTGTCGTTTATTAGCAATCAACTTGTTTTCTTATGTTGAAAATCCATTTACAGATAAGGCGTCTTTTAATTTTGAGTTATTTAAAAAACACGTTCATGCAGCTCAACGCATCATGGATGATATTATCGATTTAGAATTAGAGAAAATAGATGCTATTATTGCGAAAATTGATGCAGATCCAGAATTAGATGAAGTAAAAGCTACCGAAAGAAACCTTTGGTTAAACATTCAAACTAAAGCCAACGAAGGACGTAGAACTGGAATTGGTATTACTGCTGAAGGTGATATGCTTGCGGCATTAGGAATTAGATACGGAAGTAAAGAAGGAAATGAGTTTTCTGTGGAAGTTCATAAAACTTTAGGAATAGAGGCGTATAGAGCATCTGTTTATATGGCAAAAGATCGAGGTCCGTTTGCTATTTTTGATGCAGAAAGAGAAAAAAACAATCCGTTTATCCTGCGTTTAAAAGAAGCAGATGATAAATTGTATTACGAAATGCTTGAGCATGGAAGAAGAAATATTGCTTTATTAACTATCGCTCCAACTGGTACTACTAGTTTAATGACGCAAACCTCTTCGGGAATTGAACCAGTTTTCATGCCGGTGTATAAACGTAGAAGAAAAGTAAATCCAAACGATCAAAATGTTCGTGTGGATTTTGTGGATGAGGTTGGAGATTCGTGGGAGGAATATGTGGTTTTTCACCATAGATTTAAGCAATGGATGGACGTTAACGGTATCGATTCGTCTCAGAATTTCACTCAAAAAGACTTAGACGTATTAGTTAAAAAATCGCCTTATTACCAAGCAACCTCTAACGATGTAGATTGGATGAGCAAGGTAAGTATGCAGGGTGCTGTTCAGAAATGGGTAGATCATTCTATCAGTGTTACTATTAACTTGCCAAACGATGCTACTGAAGAATTGGTGGGTCAATTGTATCTAGAAGCTTGGGAAGCAGGTTGTAAAGGAGTGACTGTTTATAGAGATGGTTCGCGTTCAGGAGTTTTAATTTCAAATGAAGAAAAAACTGAAGATGACAATCAAGAAATGTTAACAGCATTTCCAACCAAACGTCCTCAAGTTTTAGAAGCAGATGTTGTTCGTTTTCAGAATAATAAAGAAAAGTGGATTGCATTTATTGGATTGATAGATGGAAAGCCATACGAAGTGTTTACTGGATTAGCCGATGATGAAGATGGTATTTTAATACCGCGTTGGGTTAATGAAGGTGTAATTATTAAAAGTAGAAACGATGACGGGACCTCGCGTTACGATTTTCAATACAAAAACAAAAGGGGATATAAAACCACCATTGAAGGCTTATCTCATAAATTCAACCCAGAATATTGGAATTACGCTAAGTTAATTTCAAGTACGCTACGACATGGGATGCCGATAGATAAAATTGTTGATTTAATCAATAGTTTACAATTAGATAGCGAGTCTATTAATACATGGAAGAACGGTGTAGTTCGTGCTATAAAGCGTTACGTAGAAGATGGAACTCAAGCCAAAGGGCAAACTTGTAGCAACTGTAGTTCTGTTAATTTAATTTACCAAGAAGGCTGTTTAACCTGTAAAGATTGCGGTTCTTCTAAGTGTGGATAATTTTTTATAGATAGATTTAGTTTTAAAAGGGGGAACTGTTATTGGTTTCCCTTTTTTATTGATTGTATTATTTTAAAATATAATCGCTTATTCTTTGTGTCTTTACAATAATATTTGGACACTTCGTATTGGTAACTAGGAATGAAAACTTTAGAGAATGTAAAATATTTTGTGTTTTACGAAAAACTCCAGCTCCAAAAAAAAACTAAAATCCATAATTTATCGTATTTTTGACGACATAATTCAGTAAAATACATGTTAGATAAATTACAAATAGTAAAGCAACGTTTTGATGAGGTTAGTGATTTGATCATTCAGCCTGATATAATGACAGATCAAAAACGCTATGTGGAATTAAATAAAGAATATAAAGATTTAAGAATATTAATGGATAAGCGTGAGCAATATCTCGAGCTTACCAATAATCTAAAAGAAGCTGAAGAAATTATTGCAGATGGTAGCGACCAGGAAATGGTGGATATGGCTAAAATGCAATATGAAGAAGCTAAAGAAGGAATTCCGAAATTAGAGGATGAAATAAAAGTTCTTTTAATTCCTAAAGATCCAGAAGATTCTAAAAATGCGGTAGTAGAATTACGTGCCGGTACTGGTGGTGATGAGGCGAGTATTTTTGCCGGAGATTTATTTAGAATGTACTCCAAATACTGCGAAAGCAAAGGATGGAAAGTAGATACTGTAGATTATAGTGAAGGTACAAATGGCGGATTTAAAGAAATCCAATTTGAGGTTACTGGAGAAGACGTGTATGGTACCCTAAAGTTTGAAGCAGGCGTGCACCGTGTGCAACGAGTACCACAAACGGAAACTCAAGGCCGTGTTCATACAAGTGCTGCAACGGTTATGGTGTTTCCTGAAGCCGAAGAGTTTGATGTTGAAATAAACCCAAAAGATGTTCGTATAGATTTTTTCTGTTCTTCTGGTCCAGGAGGTCAGTCGGTGAACACCACCTATTCAGCTGTGCGTTTAACACATATTCCTACAGGATTAGTGGCTCAGTGTCAAGATCAAAAATCTCAGCATAAAAACAAAGAGAAGGCGTTTAAAGTATTACGTTCACGATTGTACGATATAGAGTTAGCAAAGAAAAATGCTGAAGATGCTGCTAAGCGTGGTTCTATGGTAACTTCTGGAGATAGAAGTGCTAAAATTAGAACCTATAACTATTCTCAAGGTCGTGTAACTGACCACAGAATTGGTTTAACTCTATACGATTTAGGAAATATAGTAAATGGAGATATTCAGAGAATTATAGATGAACTTCAGTTAGCCGAAAACACTGAAAAGTTAAAAGCCAATACAGATATAATTTAAGACCTAAATAATTTAAAACCTAGCCTCATTTTGAGGCTTTTTTTATAAGATGACAACACAGCAATTAACCGAACAAATCCAAAAAAAGAAGTCCTTTCTTTGTATTGGTTTAGATGTCGATTTAAATAAAATTCCAGAGCATTTATTAAACGATGAAGACCCGATCTTTGCATTTAACAAGGCTATTATTGATGCTACACATCATTTATGTGTCGCGTATAAACCAAACACGGCTTTTTATGAAGCCTATGGATTAAAAGGATGGAAGGCTTTGGAAAAGACCATTCAATATCTTAATGCCAGCTATCCAGAGATCTTTACTATTGCCGATGCTAAAAGAGGAGATATTGGAAACACAAGTAGCATGTATGCCAAAGCTTTTTTTGAAGATTTAGGCTTTGATAGCGTGACTGTGGCTCCGTATATGGGAAAAGATTCTGTTGAGCCATTTTTGGCTTTTGAAAACAAACACACCATAATGTTGGCTTTAACCTCCAATGAAGGAGCTTTTGATTTTCAAACAAAAACTATCGAAGGCACCGAGTTGTACAAACAGGTTTTGGAGACTTCCAAAGCTTGGAGAAATTCAGAAAACTTAATGTATGTGGTAGGAGCAACCAAAGCGGAATATTTTTCAGATATAAGACGCATAGTTCCAAACAGTTTTTTGTTGGTTCCTGGAGTTGGGGCTCAAGGTGGAAACCTGCAAGATGTTTGTAAATACGGCTTAAATAAACACGTTGGTTTGCTTATTAATTCTTCTCGAGGCATTATTTATGCTTCCAAGCAAAACGATTTTGCTCAGGCTGCCGCTATTAAGGCAAAGGAGCTTCAGCAGGAAATGGCCTTAATATTAAAGGAACAGTTTTAGGGAATCTGTACGTTTTATTATAGTATTACCTTAGTGTATAAAACTGTTATCTATACATAATGAAAGATCAACTACATAGAACGATTGAATTAAAAGGAACTCCAAAACGGATTGTTTCCTTAGTGCCTTCGCAAACGGAATTGCTGTGCGATTTAGGTTTAGAATCTTCTCTAGTGGGTGTTACCAAATTCTGTATACATCCTAAGCATCTTAAATCAAATGTGGCGGTCGTTGGAGGGACTAAGCAAGTTCATTATGATAAAATTCAAGCGCTTCAACCCGATATTATATTGTGTAATAAAGAAGAAAATACGCAAGAAATGGTTGAGGCATTGGAGAAAATAGCCCCCGTACATTTAAGCGATATTTATACGATTGAAGATTGTTTGGAGCTTATTGGTATGTATGGCACCATCTTCTCCGTTGAGGAAAAAGCTGAATCTATTCGTTCTACTATTCAAAATGAGTATAAAGCATTTCAGGATTTCATTCAGGATCAACCGAAATTAAAAACAGTTTATTTTATTTGGAAAACCCCGTGGATGGTAGCTGCAAATAATAACTTTATCAATACACTCATGTCTGTTGGTAAGTTTGAAAATTACTTTCGATACTTAGATAGATATCCTGAAATAGATTTAGATCGGGATCTTGATGATCAGGTGGAAGTTATTATGTTGTCCACAGAACCTTTTCCGTTTAAGAGTGAGCATGTGGAATTATTGAAAATACAATTTCCCCAAGCTAGGGTGTTGTTGGTGGATGGTGAAATGTTTTCCTGGTATGGATCTCGATTAGCTAAATCCTTTCAATATTTCAAGTCGTTAAGACTTGAAAACTTATAGCTAAAGCACTTAATTAAATCCTTAGAAAAAAAACATCCATTTATGAGATTTTGTGTCCTATGGGTTCTCTACTTAAATATTTCAATCTGTTTAATTTATTCAAAAGCTTAATAGCTTTGAATTCAGAAATGTCACTCATAGCACAATCTGTTTCTCGAAGATTGTAGGCTTTTTCTACAAGGCGTTTGTAGCGCTTTTGTAATTTAATTTGGTTCTTTTTAATTTTCTTTAAATTTTCCATTATTCCAACCTTTGAAACTTAAATATATTTAAAATAATGGAATTCAGCAACATAAATATTTGGATTGTTGATAAAAAAAATCGATTCTGTAAGAATCGATTTTAATTTAAAGAATTAACTTACTTTTTTTAGCAGTTTAATCTTGCAATGCGAAAACTTGTTTTAATAAATCGGTAGTTCTTGATGAGAACTTTGTTCTAATTTCTTTTTCTTCTACTGCAATCATTTTATACACTCCTTTTAGCGCTTCTTCGGTTACGTAAGCCGTTAAATCTGGATTTACGCTAGAGGTAAATGGGATGCTGTTGTATTTGTTAATTAGGTTGCTCCAAATTTGATCGGCTCCAACCTTTTGAAAAGAATTATTTATTACTGGGTGAAATTCATTGTATAGGGCAGATTCTGTTTTTCCTGCCAAGTAGCGTGTAGCAGAATCGTCATTACCTAACAATATGGTTTTTGCATCGGCGAAGGTGATTCCTTTTACTGCATCCACAAAAATAGGGGTAGCTGTACTAACCGCATCTTCGGCTGCACGATTTAATACTTTTAAGCCTTCGTCGGCTAAAGAACTTAATCCAATATCGCGAAGTGCTTTATCTACTTTTTGTAATTCTTCAGGAAGTAATATTTTTACTAAGTCGTTTTTAAAAAAACCGTCAGTCTGCGTTAGTTTGGTTACCTGTTTATCGATACCTTGATCTAAAGCTTCTCTAAGACCAGCTGCAATTTGGGTGTTACTAATTCCAGTGGTGCCTTCTGGCAATTGATTAACTACTTCTTGTAATTCAGCACAAGCTGTAATGTTTAAAATAAGGGCGATAGCCAATAGTCTTTTTATCATCATTTTGATTTTACTGTGTTTTAGGCAAAGATAAATATTAACTTATGACATTGTTTTAAAACCTTTAAAAAATTAGCTTGTAGTTTTTTTTGCTCTTTAGTTCTAATTGACTTCTATTAAGGTTTCTTCGCTCATTCTAATTTATAAGTGTTTAAAATTGTGTTTATAATCTTGTAAATCTGTGTTTTAAATTGCGTGATAAAGATGGGTGCTTTACTTGTTTTGAAATTGCTTGGCTTGATTTAGGAGGCGTAACGAGTATGGGAATTACGAGGAGATTTGTTTTACTTGTTAGCAGCTGCTTTCATTCAAATAAAAGAGATATTTGTATCTGATGGCACATCCTTAAATTAATACAGTATAATTCCTTAAATTTGTGCCACTAAAAAAATAAGATTTTTATACATGGAACCTATAGCACCTTATAAACCCAAACATAAAGTACGAATAGTAACAGCGGCCTCCTTATTTGATGGACACGATGCTTCTATTAATATCATGCGCCGAATTATCCAATCCACAGGCGTGGAGGTCATTCATTTAGGACACGACAGAAGTGTTGAAGAAGTAGTTACTACAGCTATTCAAGAAGACGCTAATGCTATTTGTTTAACTTCCTATCAAGGAGGGCATAACGAGTACTTTAAGTACATGTACGATTTATTAAAGGAAAGAGGCGCTGAGCACATCAAGATATTTGGTGGTGGTGGCGGGGTTATCTTGCCGTCTGAAATTAAAGAATTAATGGATTATGGGATTGCTCGTATCTATTCGCCAGATGACGGAAGAGAACTTGGTCTTCAAGGGATGATTAACGATTTGGTTGCGAAATCAGATTTTGCAGTAGGAGATGTTTTAGATGTTGATGTTGCATCACTACCAAAGAAAAACCCTAAGGCCATAGCAAGGATTATTTCTTCAGCTGAAAACTTTCCGGAAGTGGCCAAGGCTACTTTAGATAAAATTCACGATAAAAATAAAAGCTCTAAAACCCCTGTACTAGGAATTACTGGAACTGGAGGAGCTGGAAAATCTTCTTTAGTAGATGAATTGGTTCGTAGGTTTTTAATTGACTTTCCAGAGAAAACCATTGGTTTAATTTCTGTAGATCCATCTAAAAGAAAAACAGGAGGAGCGCTTTTAGGAGATAGGATTCGTATGAATGCTATTAATAACTCTAGAGTTTATATGCGAAGTCTGGCTACCCGACAGTCTAACCTAGCGCTTTCTAAATATGTTCATGAGGCCATTCAGGTTTTAAAGGCGGCCGAATACGATTTAATAATTCTTGAAACTTCAGGAATTGGGCAAAGTGATACCGAGATTATTGAGCATTCCGATGTGTCTCTATATGTTATGACTCCTGAATTTGGAGCAGCCACCCAATTGGAGAAAATTGACATGCTTGATTTTGCTGATTTGGTAGCCATTAATAAGTTTGACAAACGTGGTGCTTTAGACGCTTTGCGTGATGTTAAAAAGCAATACGTTCGCAACCATTTGTTGTGGGATGCGAAACCAGAAGACTTACCTGTATTTGGAACTATTGCCTCTCAGTTTAACGATCCGGGAATGAATACGCTTTATAAAGCTATCATGGATCAGATAGTTGAAACCACGAATGCCGATTTAAAATCGGAGTATGAGATTACCAATGAAATGAGTGAGAAGGTGTTTGTTATTCCACCGGCACGAACTCGTTATTTATCTGAAATTTCTGAGAACAATCGCGCTTACGATAAAAAAGCTAAGGATCAGGTTGAGGTAGCTCAAAAATTATATGGTATCTATAAAACTATTGAATCTGTTGTAGGTCACACTCCTAAATTAGACAAGGCAGGAGTGGATTCTAACTCTATAGAATCCAAAGAGAATAAAGATTTCATTAAAATGTTGCTTGGCGAATTCGATCGTGTTAAGCTAGATTTAGATCCTTACAACTGGGAAGTAATTACTGGTTGGGATGATAAAGTAAACAAGTACAAAAATCCTATCTATTCTTTTAAAGTAAGAGATAAGGAAATTAAAATAGAAACACATACCGAGTCGCTTTCACACTTACAAATACCAAAAGTAGCCTTACCTAAGTATCAAGCTTGGGGAGATATTTTAAATTGGGTGTTGCAAGAAAATGTGCCAGGGGAGTTTCCTTACACTTCTGGATTATATCCGTTTAAACGTACAGGAGAAGATCCTGCAAGAATGTTTGCCGGTGAAGGAGGGCCAGAGCGTACCAACAGACGTTTTCACTATGTAAGTGCAGGCTTGCCTGCAAAGCGTTTGTCTACAGCTTTTGATAGTGTTACGCTATACGGAAACGATCCAGATTTACGTCCTGATATTTACGGTAAAATTGGTAATGCTGGAGTTTCTATCTGTTGTTTGGACGATGCTAAGAAGCTGTATTCCGGTTTCAACTTAGCAGATGTTATGACTTCAGTAAGTATGACGATTAATGGTCCTGCACCTATGCTATTAGGTTTCTTTATGAATGCCGCTATCGACCAACAGTGTGAAATTTACATTAAGGAAAATGGTTTAGAAAAAGAAGTTAAAGCTAAAATTGCTAAAATTTATAAAGAAAAAGGTCTGGAAATACCTAAATACAACGGTACCTTACCAGAAGGTAATGATGGTTTAGGATTGATGCTTTTAGGTGTTACTGGAGATCAAGTATTGCCAGCAGATGTATATTTAGATATAAAAACAAAAACCATTGCCCAAGTTCGTGGAACGGTTCAAGCAGATATTTTAAAAGAAGACCAAGCACAAAACACCTGTATTTTTTCTACAGAGTTTGCGTTGCGACTTATGGGAGACGTACAAGAATATTTTATTGAAAACAATGTGCGTAACTTCTATTCGGTGTCTATTTCTGGGTATCATATTGCAGAAGCTGGAGCCAACCCAATTACGCAATTGGCATTGACTTTATCTAATGGTTTCACGTATGTGGAATACTATTTAAGTCGAGGTATGGACATTAATAAATTTGGTCCGAACCTATCGTTCTTCTTTTCTAATGGTATTGATCCAGAATATGCTGTTATTGGTCGTGTTGCTAGAAAAATTTGGGCGAAAGCCATGAAGCATAAATACGGAGCCAATGCTCGAGCTCAAATGTTGAAATATCATATTCAAACTTCTGGACGTAGTTTACATGCGCAAGAAATTGATTTTAATGATATTAGAACAACGCTTCAAGCTTTATATGCTATATACGACAACTGTAACTCGTTACATACAAATGCTTACGATGAAGCGATTACTACGCCAACCGAAGAATCTGTGCGTCGTGCTATGGCCATCCAGTTGATTATTAATAAGGAGTTAGGTTTAGCTAAAAACGAAAACCCTATCCAAGGTTCCTTTATTATTGAAGAATTAACGGACTTGGTAGAGGAAGCAGTGTTAATGGAATTCGATAGAATTACTGAAAGAGGAGGTGTTCTTGGTGCTATGGAAACCATGTACCAACGTAGTAAAATACAAGAAGAAAGTTTGTACTATGAAACTTTAAAGCACAATGGAGAGTTTCCAATAATTGGTGTGAATACCTTCTTGAGTTCTAAAGGATCTCCAACAGTTCAGCCTGCTGAGGTAATTCGTGCTACGGAAGAAGAAAAGCAATTCCAGATAAAAACTTTAGAGAATTTGCATAAAGCGAATGATACTACAGAGCTTTTAAAAGACCTTCAATCCAAAGCTATTAATAATGAAAATATTTTTGAAGCCTTGATGGATGTTTGTAAAGTATGTTCCTTAGGAGAAATTACTTCTGCTTTATTTGAAGTAGGAGGTCAGTATAGACGAAATATGTAATACGGAGATAGCCCAAGGGTTAGCCGGTTGCGATTTAGTTATTATAGTGTTTAGTGAAAAATGCTTCT
>NZ_DATGNR010000062.1:0-10243 GCF_035306605.1 Xanthomarina sp.
ACATCTAAAACAGAAGATGGATCCGGATTAGTAGTACCAATACCTACTTGTGCCGAAACTTTAAAAAAGAAGACAAAAAACAAACTTAATAGAATGATATTTTTATGGAAGTTCATGATTTATAAAATTATACTACTAAAGATAAAGCACAGAAACTAAACTTCAATAGTCTAAAAGGTTATTTCGACAAAACCGATACTTTCAAAGTTATAATACACACATCGCCAAACATAGTTGCATTTACATCGAAACAAACCATTGATTTTCAGTAAAAACAATCAAAATAATACATTTATTCTCACGCATTAAAAAGAATAATTATTTTATACATAGGAAGGGGAATTGAAAGCATTTGCATACTTAATGTGAAAATCGTAACATTACAATCCCATTTAACTAACTAAACAAATGCAAGACGATAAATACCAAAGTGAAATTGACATAGAAGATCAAACAATAATAAATAACGAAGAATTAAGTATTTGGGAAGCCCTTATACCCGTAGTTCTTTTAATGATGATGCTTGCCTATAACATCTTTTATGCTGACGGTGAAGCTTTAGGTGAATATTCTAATCAGTTTATTTTATTAATTGGTGGTGGAATTGCTGCTATTGTTGGTTTTTTCAACAAGGTTAAAATCAGCCTTATGTTAAAAGAAATTTGGGAAAACTTAAGAAGTGTTTTTACACCAATTTTGATTTTATTTTTGGTGGGTGCATTAGCCGGAACTTGGCTAGTTAGTGGTGTTATCCCTGCCATGGTTTATTATGGTTTACAAGTATTGAGTCCTACAATATTCTTACCGGCATCAATTATTATTTGTGCCGTAATTTCAATTGCCACAGGCAGTTCTTGGACTACTTCGGCAACAGTTGGTATTGCACTAATTGGGATAGGTGGCGCTCTTGGCATTCCTGTTGGAATGATAGCTGGAGCAGTTATTTCTGGTGCTTATTTTGGAGATAAAATGTCTCCATTAAGCGATACAACGAACCTTGCCCCTGCCATGGCTGGTACAGATTTGTTTACTCATATCCGTTATATGACCTATACCACCATACCCACCTTAATAATTACCCTAATTGCTTTTTCTATTATAAGTTTAAATATCGACACAACTGGTACTGCTGATTTAAGCAGTTTATTAAGTAGTATTGAAAACACCTTTCACATTACACCCTTATTATTTATTGTTCCCTTAGTAGTAATTGCTCTTATCCTATTAAAAACAAAGCCTTTAGTTGCTTTAGGAACCGGAGTCTTACTTGCAGCTGTTTTCGCATTTATATTTCAGCCTAGTATTTTAGACGGATTAGGAACTTCTAAATTCAATGCCATACTAAATGCTATACTTACAGATTCTCAAATAACAACAGACAATGAAAAACTAAACGATTTGTTTTCTGCCGGAGGCATGAAAGGAATGATCTGGACCATACTTTTAATTTGTTGTGCTATGGTTTTTGGCGGCACCATGGATGCTATTGGATCTTTGTCGAGAATAACTAAAGCTCTACTTTCTGTAGCAACTACCGTTTTTGGCTTATTTGCAAGTACGGTTATAAGTTGTTTAGGTTTAAATACTATTGCTAGTGATCAATATTTGGCAATAGTAATTCCTGGGAAAATGTTTAAAAAAGCCTATCAAGATAAAGGATTAGCACCTGAAAACTTAAGTAGAACCTTAGAGGACTCAGGAACTGTTACTTCGGTACTAATTCCATGGAATACCTGTGGCGCTTATCAATCTGGTGTTTTAGGGGTTGGAGTTAGCGAATATTTCGTGTATGCCATTTTTAATTGGCTAAGCCCATTTACCACCTTGTTTTTTGCTGCTCTTCAAATAAAAATAAAACAACTATCTGACAAATAAATTAATCTTATCGATTTTCTCTGCTGCTATAAGTTAAATCTATCTAACAATAAAATCTTAATATTTCATTAGCTATTAAATTATGCCTTTCTAGCTTATATTTGTAGTAAAGAAATTTATTAACAATTAAATATAAAAAACATGGCATTAGTAGGAAAAAAATTCCCAGATTTAAACGTTGACGCAATGAATGAAATGGGCGACACTTTTAAAGTGAACGTTCTAGAAGAAGCAGTAAACAACAAGAAAAAAGTAGTTTTATTCTGGTACCCAAAAGATTTCACTTTTGTATGTCCAACTGAATTACACGCTTTCCAAGCAGCTCTAGGTGAATTTGAAAAGAGAAATACCATTGTAATTGGTGCTTCTTGTGATACTCCTGAAGTACACTTTGCATGGTTAAGCACATCTAAAGATAATGGAGGAATTGAAGGTGTAACTTACCCTATTCTTGCAGATAGCAACAGAAACCTTTCTAGCATTTTAGGTATTTTAGATATTAAAAATGAAGTATACGACGAAGAAACTGGCACCGTTCAAGTAGAAGGTGACAACGTAACATACAGAGCTACATACATCATTGATGAAGAAGGTACAGTACAGCACGAGAGCATTAACAACATGCCATTAGGTAGAAACGTTAATGAATATTTAAGAATAATCGATGCTTTAACTCACGTACAAGAAAAAGGTGAGGTTTGTCCAGCAAACTGGGAAGAAGGTAAAGACGCTATGCAGCCAAATGCAAAAGGTACTGCAGCTTATTTAGCTTCACACTAAAACAAAATTTTCCAACTTTTAAAGTTCCATATTCCAATCACAATGTATTGGAATATGGAGTTTAAAAGTGGAATAAAAAAACAGCCTGCCTGTCGGCAAGACAGGGGATTAAAAAAATTATAAGATATGGTACAAGAATTAAGTCAAGACAATTTACAGGATATTATAAACAATAACGACTCGGTTGTTGTTCAGTTTTCTGCATCTTGGTGTGGGAATTGTAGAATTATGAAACCTAAATTCAAGAAATTAGCTTCAGAAAACGAAGGTAAAACCTTTGTTATAGTAGATGCTGAAAAGTTTACCGAATCTAGAAAACTTGCAACTGTTGATAATTTACCAACCTTTGCTACCTTCAAAAAAGGAGATTTCGTAAATCAGGTGCAAACAAATAAAATTGATGTGTTAAAAGAATTGGTAGACAATTTAAACTAATTATATATGAAACTACCTATAATAAAACATCTTACACAATTTATCGAGGAGAATGATGAAGATTTTGTAATAGAAACTATAGAAACCCTCGAAGCTCTAACAGAAGTTCCTTCATTAAAAGATGAAGAATTAGACGTTATTGGAGAACTTATCTCTAATATGTACGGTGCTATTGAAGTGAACAAAATGATAAAAGAAGGAACACCTCAAAAAGAAGCATTAAACAGCTTTATGAAACGTGTTCTTGGTTCTATAGATAAATAGAACTTTAGATATAAATAATAAAAGCCTCTTAAACTTCCATTTAAGAGGCTTTTTCATTACATGACTTGGCTAAAATATTTCCGTTTTATTCTTTAAAATCTTTAGTAACTTGCTAAAACAACACGGTCTATAATTTTTTCAATAAATTTCTTCTATAAATCTTAAAAACCATAGAAGGGAACTATTAATAATTTAGTATTTTTATACAATTAAAAAAATATAAACATTATGGCAACAGTAACCTTACACGGAGACCCAATACAAACATCTGGAACACTTCCTAAACTTGGAACAAAAGCTCCAGATTTTAAATTAACATCAACAGATTTAAAAACGAAATCTTTAAGTGACTACTCAGGTAGTAAAGTTGTATTAAATATATTTCCAAGTGTAGACACAGGAACCTGTGCTCAATCTGTTAGACAATTTAATACTGAAGCTTCAGAATTAGTAAATACTAAAGTGTTATGCATTTCTAAAGATCTTCCATTCGCATTAAACAGATTTTGTGGTGCTGAAGGTTTGAACAATGTTATTTCCTTATCTGATTATAAAGATGGTAATTTTGGGAAAAGCTATGGCTTAACATTTACCAATGGACCTTTAGAAGCCTTACTTTCTAGATGTGTTGTAGTTTTAGATGAAAACGGTAATGTGAAATATACAGAGCAAGTTTCTGAAACAACTGAGGAGCCAAACTACAAAGCTGCACTTGAAGCTTTAATGGATGAATAACAAAGAGTCTTTTTTTGTAAATAGAGTTAAAAGTGTAGGATATGCTTTTAAGGGTGCGTGGATTTTGATAAAAACAGAAGCTAGTATTAAAGTTCAGGTTTCCATTGGTATTCTCATGACGGTTCTAGGTTTTTGGGTTGGATTAAGTTCCACTGAATGGATCCTTCAAACTTTAGCTATTGGTTTAATTTTAGCTGTTGAAGGAGTAAATACAGCTATTGAAGAGATCGCAGATTTCATTCACCCGGAATACCATCCAAAAATAGGACTTATTAAAGATTTGGCAGCTGGCGCCGTTTTTATAATAGCCATAACCGCAATGATAATCGGTTCTATCATTTATTTTCCTAAGTTTTTTTAAATACTTTTACCATTAGGATAAACGTTAGTAATTTGTATTTTTGCTGCATTGAGCAAAATATTCAAAAACCTCAATTTACAATTAAATCATTTCTGCGTTTCTGAAATTATATATGGCAAAAAAGAAATCTACCAAATCAAATAAACCTAAGTTTAAATTCCGAGAACTTAAGTTATCAAACCAACAAAAACTTGTGTTAGGTAGCTTTTTAGTTCTTCTTGGTATTTTGCTTTTTATTGCCTTTTTTTCTTTTCTGTTTACAGGAAAAGTAGATCAAAGCACATTAACAGAATTTACATCTAGAGAAGTAAAACCAGAAAATTGGCTCAACAAAACAGGTGCATGGATAAGCGATTTCTTTATTCATCGTGGCTTTGGAATTGCCTCCTTCATATTTGCAGGACTTATTTTTCTTTCTGGAGCATTTGTTCTTTCTAATTCGAGTCTTAAAAAACTAAGAAGACATTGGTTTTGGGGGCTCCTTATTATTACATGGTTTTCCATTCTATTTGGTTTCTTTACAGAACATGTAGATTTTCTAGGTGGTACTATTGGTTTTGAAATAAACTCATACCTACAAGATTATTTAGGTAAAATAGGTACTACCCTACTTCTTATTTTCTTATTGATAACTTATTTAGCCATTAGGTTTAAAGTAACTGCCGAAACCTTTAAAAATCTCTTTCAGAAGGCAAGCAATGATATTAAAAAAGAATTTAAACCCTCTAATGAAGATGTTGTAAATCCTTTAGATAACGATTTAACCGCTGAAGCTGAAGACATAAAAGCTGCTTTCAATTTAAAACCGGAGTCTGTTCCTGTTGAAGTTAAGGAACAAGAATCTCCTTTAACTCCAGATAAACCGAAAAAAGAACCCGTTTTTGAAGAACCAGAAATGACTATTGAAGTTGAAGAAATTCCAGAAGAAATTTCAGAAACCGATAACCTTGCTAACCAATTGGTGGAAGACTATGGTCAATTCGACCCTACTTTAGAGCTTAGAAACTACCAATTTCCATCCTTAGATTTATTAAAAAAATATGATTCCGAAGGAATTACAATTAATCAGGAAGAGTTAGAGGAAAACAAAAACCGAATTGTAGATACTTTAAACAACTACAAAATTGGTATTGCTAGTATAAAGGCTACAATTGGTCCTACAGTTACGCTTTATGAAATTGTTCCAGATGCTGGAGTTAGAATATCAAAAATTAAAAACTTAGAGGACGATATCGCACTCTCGCTATCTGCTCTAGGAATTCGAATTATTGCTCCAATTCCAGGAAAAGGAACTATAGGAATAGAGGTTCCTAATAAAAACTCTACCATTGTATCCATGAGATCTGTAATTGCATCGCAAAAATTCCAGAAATCAGACATGCAATTGCCAGTAGCTTTAGGTAAAACAATTAGCAACGAAACTTTTGTAGCCGATTTAGCTAAAATGCCGCATTTATTAATGGCTGGAGCAACAGGGCAAGGGAAATCGGTTGGACTGAATGCTGTTTTAACTTCACTATTATATAAGAAGCATCCGGCTGAAGTTAAGTTTGTATTGGTGGACCCTAAAAAAGTAGAATTAACCTTATTCAATAAAATAGAACGACATTATTTAGCAAAACTTCCAGACAGTGAAGATGCTATTATAACCGATAATACAAAGGTTATTCACACTTTAAATTCGTTGTGTATTGAAATGGACAATCGCTACGAAATGCTAAAAAATGCCTTATGCAGAAATATTGCCGAATACAACGAAAAATTTAAAGCACGTAAACTAAACCCAGAAGAAGGCCATCAATTTTTACCATATATAGTTTTAGTGGTTGATGAGTTCGCCGATTTAATAATGACCGCTGGGAAAGAAGTTGAGACTCCAATAGCCCGTTTAGCACAATTAGCTCGTGCCATTGGAATTCACTTAATTATTGCAACACAACGTCCTTCCGTTAACGTTATTACTGGTATAATTAAAGCCAACTTCCCAGCAAGAATTGCTTTTAGAGTAACTAGTAAAATAGATTCTAGAACCATTTTAGATGGCTCTGGAGCCGACCAACTGATTGGACGTGGAGATATGCTTTACACCCAAGGTAACGAAATGATCCGAATCCAATGTGCCTTTGTTGATACTCCGGAAGTTGAAAGAATAACTGAATTTATAGGTTCGCAAAAAGCTTATCCGGATGCTTATTTATTACCTGAATACGTTGGAGAAGAAAGTGGCACAAGTCTTGATATAGATATATCCGAGAGAGACAAATTATTTAGAGAAGCTGCCGAAATTATTGTTGTTGCTCAACAAGGTTCTGCCTCACTTTTACAACGGAAGTTAAAATTAGGTTATAACCGTGCTGGACGTTTAATCGATCAGTTAGAAGCAGCAGGAATTGTTGGTGGTTTTGAAGGTAGTAAAGCAAGACAAGTTTTAGTACCTGATTTAGTTGCTCTCGATCAATTGTTAGAGAATGAATAAATTTAATTAAGTAAGTTTCTTTATCTATTAACCTTAATCAAGATAAAAAGAAATGAATAAAAACAATTCAATGAAAAAAGTAACGATTATTTTAGCACTTTTAATTAGTACCGTATCCTTTGCTCAAGATAGTAAAGCAAAAGCGCTTTTAGACGAAGTCTCTCAAAAAGCTAAAAGCTACGAAAATATATCCATAGACTTTAAGTATGCTTTAGATAATACCGCCGAAAACATCAAGCAAGAAACCCGAGGAGATGTGGTGTTGCAAGGTGAAAAGTACAGGTTGAATATTTTAGGAGCCACCCGAATTTTTGATGGTAAAACACTTTACAGTATTAGCCCAGATGATGAAGAAGTAACTATTTCTTCAGATAACCCAAACGATGAAAACAGCATTACCCCTAGCAAAATGTTAACCTTCTATCAAGATGGTTATTCCTATAAAATGGATATCATACAAGATGTAAAAGGAAGGAAAATTCAATATGTAAAATTAACACCTATCGATTCAAATTCTGAAATAAAATATGTGTTATTAGGTATTGATGCTCAAACCAAACATATTTACAATTTAATTGAGGTTGGAAAAAACAGTACAAAAACAACTTTAACTGTTAATTCTTTTAAAACTAATGAACCTATTTCAAAATCCTTATTTACTTTTGACAAGAATAAGTATAAAGATTACTACATTAATAAATTGGATTAAGTAACTCTTGAAGATTTTAGACAGATACATACTAACCTCCTATCTAAAGACTTTTATCAGCGTGTTTATTATACTCATGCTGATTTTTGTTTTACAAACCATCTGGCTCTACATTAAAGAGTTGGCTGGCAAGGACTTAGACATGGTAGTAGTTGCTAAATTCTTACTGTATTTTTCTCCAAAATTAATACCTTTAGTACTACCCCTTACAATTTTACTAGCTTCCATTATGGTGTTTGGAAGTTTTGCTGAAAACTATGAGTTTGCAGCCATGAAATCTACAGGGATTTCCCTGCAAAGAGCCATGAAAGGGCTTAGTATTTTCATTGTGGCATTGGGAATAACAACGTTCTTTTTCTCAAACAACGTTATCCCGTGGGCTGAATACAATTCTTATAATCTTAGAAAAAATATTGCCAAATTAAAACCCGCTATGGTTATTGCCAAAGGTCAATTTAATGAGGTTGGAAACGAATACAATATTAAGGTAGAAGATAAAACTGGAGATAGAGGCCAATTTTTAAAAGAAGTACTTATACACCAAAAGAAAGGAACTCATTCGGGAAATTATACAACTATCTACGCCAAAACTGGTGAATTACAAGGCGATGAAGACTCCGATGTATTACAACTCATCCTTTTTGATGGCTATTTTTATGATGATACACCTCCTAAAGATCATAAAAACAGGCAAAAAAAACCAATGACTAAAAGTCAATTCAAAAAGTATACTATCAATGTAGATTTATCGAACCTAAACAATGTTGATTTAGAACAAAAAGACATTAGTGATAAATACAACATGTTAAACATTCGCGATTTAAGTTATACTATTGATACTCTAAGAATTGATAAAGATAAGGACATCCAGGAATTAGCTTCAGATTTATATAGTAGAAGTAATTTCCCTAATATGAACAAAGGTATTTCTATTGACAAAGAGAATACTTACCAGTCTAACATTTTAGACTTATATAGCAATAAAGACAAAGTACAACTAATTGAATTGGCCCAAAACGTCTTTAAAAGCACAAACCAAATCATTCAAGTTAAAGAGCAAGGATTTAAAAATAAAGGAATTTGGCTTAATAGACATATCATTGCCCTACACGAAAAATTAGCTTTAGGTTTTGCCTGTATTATTTTGTTTTTTGTTGGAGCTCCGTTAGGTGCTTTAATTAGAAAAGGTGGAATAGGCTTACCAATGGTTGTCGCTATTCTACTTTTCCTAACCTATCATTTTATAGGAATTTTCGCTAAAAACAGTGCTAAAGACGGAAGTTTGGATCCAGTCTTCGCCTCTTGGTTTTCTACGCTTGTTATGTTGCCTTTAGGTATTTATTTAACCAAACGTGCTACGGAAGACCGTGGTTTATTTGAGTTCGACCATATCATAGAACCAATTAAAAAGCTTTTAAGAATTAAGGATAAAGAAGATACTGAAACTTCTTCACCTGACCTTCCAGAAGCTGTAAGAGAGATTATAAACGAAAAACAAGAAGATACGCTAGAACCATTAGTACCTGTTAAAAGCTACGGTATTATAAGAAAAAAGCATGAAGACTATAAGGAATATGCTAAAATCACTCTTGTTTTATACATTATAGGAGCCATCTTATTACCTCTTTATTTTATTTTAAGAAACAATAAATTAGAAGAAGTTGCAGAGGTTTGCCTTCAATTAAGTATTATTTCCTTTATAGTTTATTTTATTTACTACTTGGTTTCTTATTTCAATCTGCTATCTATTTACAAGCTCATTGACTTAAAAGGAGTAACTAAAAACCCGATTACCTTACTACTTAGTTTTGTTTTTTATCCTTTAACCCATTACTTAAGAAGGAACAAAATTAAAGAAGACCTTTCTGTTAGATTAAAATAAGCCATATCTTTGCACCACATTTAAATAACGACTATGTCCACGCTTAAAATGCCAAAAAGCACCTCGAAAATACAGTTAAATACCATAGAAGAAGCCATTAATGATATTAGGGCTGGTAAGGTAATTATTGTAGTTGATGATGAAGATAGAGAAAATGAAGGCGATTTCTTAGCCGCTGCCGAAATGGTAACTCCTGAGATGATCAATTTTATGGCCACACATGGGCGCGGACTTATTTGTACTCCTTTAACAGAGAATCGTTGTAAAGAGTTGGAGTTAAACCCGATGGTTCACAACAATACGGATCCATTAGAAACAGCGTTTACCATCTCGGTAGATTTAAGAGGAAATGGGGTAACAACTGGTATTTCTGCAGCTGATAGAGCGAAAACAGTAAAAGCTCTAGTAGACGATAATACAAAACCTTTTGACTTAGCAAGACCAGGACATATTTTCCCGTTAGTTGCGAGAGAAGGTGGCGTTTTACGAAGAACGGGGCATACAGAAGCTGCTATTGATTTTGCACGCCTAGCTGGATTAAAACCTGCTGGAGTTATTGTTGAAATCATGAATGAAGATGGTACTATGGCTCGTTTACCTCAACTGGTGGAAGTGGCAAAAAAATTCGATTTAAAAATTGTTTCCATTGAAGATTTGGTGGCTTACAGAATGCAACACGACTCGTTAATTGAAAAGAAAGAAGATTTTGATATAGTAACCCGATTT
>NZ_DATGNR010000063.1:0-11313 GCF_035306605.1 Xanthomarina sp.
GCAAAAAATAAACTTAAAATTTTTTTCATAATTTTTTTTAAATGTTTTGTTATCTACTTTCAGATTTTAAGTCGCTGTTTCGAATTTCCGACTGTTGTATTAAGCTATTGAGTTATCTGTTTTTTTTAATATATCACTAACAATTGTATAAACACCCAAGGGAGTTTATGTATATTATATATCCTTTTTTGGATATGGTTGGTTAGTTGTTTCTGTGTGTAATTTAGCTAAAATAATTTTGATTGTAGGAATTTACGTTTTTTGAAATATAGGATTTTTAAATGTTTATTGGTTTGGGGAGCCCTTCGACTAGACTCAGGATAAACTATACAACACAAAAGGCAGAGGGGTTTTGCTTTTTTGTATTGCCTTTGCGCAGGCTGGCTCCTTCGCTAAAAAGGTACACTGTACCTTTTCTTAACGCTCGGCCCGGGTTTCGGGTTGTGGGGAGTTTGAACATTGGGATATAAACTATTGTGTATATCCAACTTATGTGATCATAATCCAAAGTTAAATGAATTTTATGAGATATTACTTAGTAAGAAAAATAATCTTAAAAGAATAACCTATTGAGGTAGAGCTAATTTAACGATATAAATCTCTCAGTAAGAAATTCATGGAGAGTACTTAATATAAATAGGTTTGCTAAGAACTAGTCAACACGCCTTAAAAACATGTCTATCATAATACACCCCAAATGTAAAGAAAACGGTATTCTCAATAGGCGAGACTTAGAAAGACTGAAATAAAAGAGAATTACCCTTTTCGAGTCTAACTTTTTCGCTTCTTTTTCAACTTATTTAACCATATAATGGTACCTGTTACAGGTAGGCTTGTGGCTATAAGACATGCTAAAAAGTAAATGATTTTTGAAACCGTTCCAAAAACATCTCCCATATGTAGAGGTCTAATTAAGGATGCTATTTGTTGGTTCCATGGTTTGTCGTCAAACAGCTCTACCTTTAACAGCTGCCCATAAGTATCTATATAAACTTTATCTGAAATAGAAGG
Organism: Xanthomarina sp.; assembly: GCF_035306605.1. Lineage (NCBI taxonomy): Bacteria > Pseudomonadati > Bacteroidota > Flavobacteriia > Flavobacteriales > Flavobacteriaceae > Xanthomarina > Xanthomarina sp. The sequence goes on from NZ_DATGNR010000063.1 coordinate 1,012, forward strand.
CGACCAATTTTCTTCAGCATATTTTCTAAAACTATAGTAATTACTTTTAGTGCTAGGGAAGCTTACTGAAAGCTCCCCAGGATAATTTAGTGTTTTATTAGCTAAAGCGACGGCTGCATCATAAGAAATAGCTTCCATATCCGTTTTGTTTTCTAAGGAAAATTCTGGTGCAGATCTATCAAAAATCTTTGTACCTATAATTTGCCCCAAGCCATCTCTATAGGATTCAAAAGACCAGCATAAGCCTGTTATAGCCATAATAAGCAAAAAGATAGAAGCGTAAAAGCCTAAAGTATTATGTAAATCATGGTTCACTCGTTTCCAATTCGCTTTTGTCTTTATTTTTAAGCCTCGTTTTATATTTTTCCATTTTATCTTTTTGGGGAACCATAGTACAATTCCGGAAATAGATAATAATAAAAAGATAATAGTGGCAATGCCAACAATAGGTCTACCAATACTAATATCTAACAACAACCATCTATGTAGCTTAAACATAGTAAACATAAAAGCATCTACTTTTGTTTTTTCACTTTTATGTATAGCCTTGGTGTAAGGGTTTACAAGAACTTTTGTGCCACGTCGCTCTTTTAAGTCTTCTTTTACAGTAAAAGTATAGGGCTCGTTATCCTTGTAGGGGATACTCACTCCTGTAACATGTACCTTTTTAGTCTCTTTTAAAGTTTGAGTTAAGTCCGTAATTTTATGTTTTTCAGCCTTTGCTTCGACTATAAAGTCCTCTGCAAAAAAATTCTTTATTTCTGTGTCAAATACTAAAATCGTTCCCGTAAAACAAACGATAAACAAGATGATGCCACTAGCGAGACCTAGCCATAAGTGCAGGTCGTTTGTAAACTTTCTAAAACTGTATGTGTTTTTATTTTTCATAGAGTGCATTAACATGATAAAGCGTAATCTTAATGACTACGCTTTGTTTAGACTAATTGAATTAAAAGGAATAGCTTAAAACTCCCGCAAAATTTCTAGGATCTGTTTGGTTGATATAACTTGTTCTATAAGCGTTATATCCTACTTCATCAAACACATTATTTAGTATAAATCTAAAGTTCCAATGTGTGTTTATACGGTAAGCCGCTTGCAAATTAACTTGTGTATAGGCATCTACATTAAAAGGCTTCTGATTAGGTACGATACCTTCGTGAGTAATGGCTCCAGAACTCCAATCGTTTATTGGTCTTTCGCCAGTAAAGTACAGTCCAGCACCTAAAGAAAGTCCGTCTAGCTTTTCTTTAAAACTATAATTAGCATAGGCATTAAAAGTATGTTTTGGCGTGTTTAAAGGGGCCGAACCATATACGTATGAAGTATGTTCTTTATACTGTGCATCTATATATGAATATCCTGTAATAATTTCTAAGTTGTCTAATAGTCGACCACTAAGTTCTACCTCAATTCCCTTACGCTCATCGTTACCTCCTTTTTGGTAATATCCTGTAGCCACCCAGTTTTCGTCATAAACAGGAAGGTTGATGTCTTTATTATTGATTTTAAAGAAGGTAAGGTTAAAGCGTAATCTATTGTTTAGCCAGTTGGTTTTAATTCCTGTTTCTAGCTGATCAAAACGCTCATTACCTAATTCCTGACCATTGGCATCTAACCGTGTAGCTGTTCTTGGATAGGAACTATTGGTGTAGGAAGCAAAGACATTTATATTTTTAAATGGGCTAAGGATAAGTCCACCTAAAGGATTAAAGGCGTTGCTTTCTGTAGTTTCCGTAGCCGTGATAGTTTGCGTTCTACTAAAGCGAGCACCTAAAAAAGTTTTAATATACTTGTTGAAAGTGATTACATCCTGAGCTACAAAACCAAAAGCTTTAGACTGAGCACCTAATAAGGTAGCCTCTGGAAATGCCATATCGTTAGGGAGCTTATGGTTGTTGCTTGCGAATACATCGATAGTATCTATATTAGATACACTCATAGAAGATGTGTTGTACTTTGTAGTACGATAATCAAAACCAACTTGGAAAGTGTGTGACATACTACCGGTTTTAATAGCATCACCAATAAGGTCAAATTGCATCACGCTATTATTGTCTTTTCTCGTAGAAGCGGAATAGCCACGATTTCGTTGGTTATAAATTGGTGTTCCTGAAGTATCTTTTATAACATTTCCTAAGCTTGCCCCTTTATCATCTAAGTCTAAATTAGATTTGTAATATGCAGCTTTTAAGCTTAATTTATCACTAAGTTCTCTACTAAATCGGATAGAGAATGTGGCATTGGTAGTTAAAGACTTATCGTTTTCAAAACCTAGAAAAACATCATGCGGCAAATCGTAAATATGGTTTTCGTCATTTTCACCAAGGTTTACCGTTCCTAGGTCTGGGGTACGGCTATCTTCAAAATAATCCATTTCCACAGTGAAGGTTGTTTTATCATCTGGCTTCCATTCTAAAGAAGGATTGATATAAAAGCGATCTGAAGACAGCATAGATCTATAGCTATCGGCACGTTCTAGGGCGGTATTCACTCTAAAAGCCACATTACCACTTTCTACTAATGGTCCATACACATCAAAAGTAGTTCTTGCTTGTCCGTAACTTCCAATACGTAAATCTGCATTACCACCAAAAACGTATTTAGGTGTTTTTGTTACTAGGTTCACCACACCACCTGGACTTCCTAAATCTGTAGCTACACCTTGTGTGATAGATGCAGCACCTTTTAGCACCTGAATATTATCAACTCCTTGCATATCGGTTAATACACCAACCCCTCTAAAGTCAGAATGTACACGTACGCCGTTTTTTAGTATCGGAATCCCTCTAAAACCGCGAGAAGACATACTTTCTCTTTTATTTCCATAGGTGGCAAAAGTGTACACTCCAGGAACGTTTTTTGTAGCGTCAGAGATCGTTAGGTTTCCTTGTTGCGCTATCAATTTATCAGAAATAATAGAAATACTCTGAATTTGCTCATAAGGAGCTAAAGGTAGTCTTGTTAATGCTTCAATTTTATCTGGGTGAGTAAACCGACTTCCAAACACTTCTACCTCGTCTAATTGTGAGTCTTCCACTAATTGAAAAGATAATTGTAAATCTTCCTTACCATTTAACGTAATTTTCTTTATTAAAGACTTATATCCAACAGAAGACACATGGATAGAATACTCCCCTGGGCTCAAATGATGAAGTTCATAATACCCATTTTCATCAGCTGAAGTTCCTGTTGTGGTGTTTTTAACAAGCACAGTAGCAAACGGAATAGCTTCTTGTTTTTCGGTACTAATGGTACCACTGACTTTATTTTGGGCAAACGATAATTGCATCGTAAACAGCATAAATAAACTTATATTTTTAAGCATAATAATTTAGATTGATTTTAAATAAAGGCACAAATGTAAATATGCAATACAACTTATCCAAACTTATTTAGACTAAATATAAATAATAATTATTAACGACTTGAATATTAAAAACATAAAGAGATAAGTTTTTTCATGCTGACCTATTTTGCCTGAATCCTGAGGCTGAACAATGGTTTGAGGGAGAGTTGAATGAAAAAATATACTAGAAAACAGAGCTATTTTTTATAAGTGCTTTTTCTATTTAGATTTTTGATAAAGAATAATATGTTGGTAGTGTTGACAATATTATTTAATAGAATTTTTAAAATCTTAAAAAAAAGACTCTATGTAAGTTCTAGAATGTATCTAGGTTTTTTACTTCTATATTCTAATTGTTAGGGGGGTAATGCCGGATTTTTTATTGAATTTCTTTTATGTTAACAATGGAGAAAAATACTTAGGGAGTTTCTTCCTATTATATGGATGTTTTGTTTGTGTTTGGTTTGTTTTGATGTTGAATTTTAGGGATAATTATTTAATTGTGGGGATTTGCTTTTTCTAGTTTTAAGTGCTATATGATAATTTTTGATTTGGTACAGAAGGCGCTTATAGGCTTAATACCAATATGAATACTGGCTCCTTTAGTAAAAAGCAATACTGTGGTTTTATTTAGGATTGGCCCGGGTTTTGGGTTGTGGGGAGTTTGAACGGTCTCGGCTATGAGTAGTTGCGTGGGTTAGCAGTTAACTTTGCAAGTACACACCAAGTTGAAAACTATAAGGATTTTTAGAAGTATGCGGGATCAAGCTAAAACTTTCACAACGTTTTGTGTTTGGTTTTTTTATAATGGCTTTTCTTGTGCAGATTTACTCATTCACTTCTATTTTATGTTATGGTATTCGTGAATCTGCTGTTTTGTGGAGGCTGTTATGGTTTACCTTTTGCTTGGTAAGAGGGGAGGTGGTTGCATATTCAATATGTTCATAGTTCTAATGTTTTTCATAATTAGATTTAACTGGCAAATTTCCAAACTAAAAAAATCAGCTGATTATGAAGAATAGTATTAAAGTAGAAAGAGCAAAAAAGAATATTACTCAAGCTGAATTAGCTGAATTGGCAAAAGTTAGTAGACAAACAATTAATGCCATGGAATTAGGAAAATATGTTCCGTCAACAGTTTTAGCTTTGAGATTAGCTCAAATTTTTGAAGTTGAAATTAGCGAAATCTTTACTTTGGAAGATTCAGATTGGGTTTAAGTCATAGTACTACTAACGTGTTTCTATGTGGTTTGCTTTGCCAGTTCGCTTTGCTTGTGTCGCGATTGTTTTTGTAAGTATACTAGAACAAGGCCATTCATTGCAAACGGTGTTAGCTGTAGTGTCTATTAGTTCCATTAGTTTCGTATAATTTAATCATTTTTAAATTGGTTGTATAATTGCTATTAGAATTTTATATTTTTTCAAAATGATTTTTCACAAAAGCTACCTGTTCATTATCCGTAATGTTATCTGATGATTTTATATCAATTTTGATATTCTTAAAATGTAAATCGTTATTCAAATAATTATGTAGTTCTACTTTTGCATTTGTTGGTCCAAATAGCAGTACATGTTTATATTTTAAAATTTGAGATCCAATTTTGTTATAAAATTTTTCTTGCATTTGTTGTCTTTTGTTATGCATTAGACTTTCGCTTCGATCTAAGGCTTCTTCCTTGATTTCTGAAGTAAATGTTGATACCATTGTGCGAGATTCTTTTTTCGAATTTAGATCTATCAAATTAGCAGTTGCATGATCCATCCATATCCCTAAATTGTTATTTGTTTTCATGATGTTGGGTTTTAGTGTTTTTGAATTTTTCCTAGAATACTTTCTATAGAGGTTTTTATTTTATCAATAGCACCAGTTATAGCTATATCCGTTGTGTTTGCTTGATTGGTAATAGCAATAGGGGTTCTGCCTTCTAATCTAGCTTCTATTAGGCAAGTGATATCATTAGTCCCGTGTTTTTTTCCGCTTTCATCTTTCAAATGAACTTCAATTCTAGTAATATGAGATTCGAACCTTTTTAATGCTTCTACAATTTGAGAAGAAAAAAAATTGCTTATTCTTTTTTCTCCACTTATGGTTTTGTCTGTATTTATTTGGATTATCATATTTGTAGTTTTTTAATGCTTTTTTGCATACGTTTCTAATAAGTGATTTAGGGAATTTAAATAGTCTTTTAAGGCTTTGTTATCTATTCCTTTTTCGTCAATGGATATGAAGTCCCTGGGTATTTCATTTAAGTATTTAATCAGTTCAGGATGTTCCTCTTGAATTTTTATTGTTGTTAATCGGATTTTATGATTAATTTTATTTTGAGATTCCATTTTCTTTGTTTTTAATAAATGTTATAAAGAATTAACCGTCTACAGCATGTTGATTTATATCTTTTCTTTGCGCTTTATCGGCAAGATTAAAATTGGCGTGGGCAACTATGGTGCTTTGTGCTGCTTTTTCATGATTTCCCTCTTGATGATGCTTAGCTGCTTCTAGATGATTTTTTGCTGCAATCTGTAAGTAATCAGCTATTTTTCTATGGTTTTTAATCCCTTTTATGTTTTTATCTATGGGATTGCTATATGTCTTTTTTTTAGTGATTTTCATTTTTCGTTTTGTTGTTTTTTTATGGTTGGCTTATCAACCTTATACTCTTTGTTTAGTTGGTTGATATTGCCAGTTGGGTTTGTTGGATTGGTCTGTTCTTTTGTTCTTTTGAATTTGATTCTATCTTTAATTATTCCCATGAAGTTTGTTGTTTTAATTGTTCACTGATAGTATACAGATTTAATACTTAAACATTGCCAATACTATCTTAAAATCAATAACTTATGTTAAATAAATTTAGCCGTTAACGTATGCTATTGACATTAAATTGGGCAAGAATTTTTTATTTGAATGGATTATTGTAACATCTAACTTTTTTGTTAGGCAGGAAGGTTACTGTTTAGAGTTGTGTAGTTTTAATTGAGGACGCGGGGGTCAGATATAATTGATATTGGCTGATTGGAGAAAGGGCAGGAGATGGCGGATGGATCCTTTTTGAAGGTGGTTGGCTTGGTGTTTATGGGTAATTTAGTCATGCTACTACTAGAGCTTTATTGTGTTTTGCGTTTGGTTTTAAGATTAGCTTAAAATAGCTAGTTTTTTAGCTTCGTTTTTTGGTGCTCAATGTTTTTTATTTGTATTTATTGTCTAATTAAATTTTTATATAGCTTATCTTTAGGTGATTGGGGATATACAATAACTCAAAATAAAAGTGAAACTCTATATTAAATATATGGTGAGTTTAAGGTGTAAGCTCATGGTCAAGTTGGAGCTGGAAAAACTAGGCTTACATTGTACGATTATCGAACTTGGCATGATTGAAATAAAAGAAAGCATTACTAATGAAATAAAGCAAACACTGAAATTAAATTTAGCGAAGTCTGGATTAGAATTATTGGACGATCAAAAAAGTATTCTTGTAGATAAGGTTAAGAATGTAATTATTGAAATGATACACTTTTCTGAAGAAGTTCCAAGAGTAAATTATTCAAATTATATAAGTGAGAAATTGGATTATGATTACACCTATTTGTCCAATTTGTTTTCTGAAGTTAAAGGTGTTACTATTCAACATTTTATTATTAAGCATAAAATAGAAAGAGCTAAGGAACTTATACTTTACGATGAGTTAAATCTTACAGAGATAGCTTATAAGTTGCATTATAGTAGTGTAGCTCATTTATCGAATCAGTTTAAAAAAGTAACAGGACAGCGGCCGACTTTTTATAAAAAAATAGGTGAAAAGCGAAAAAGGAATTTGGAAAATCTGTAATATATGTAATTGTTTTATTTCGTTGTGTAACAACTTATTAGTAATAAGTGCCCAACTTTGTAAAAGTGCAATTAAGTGCTATTTAAACTTTTATAATTATGGACACTAAACACAATGCAGATGGAAAAAAAGCAGGAGAGCTTTTCAAAGTAAAAGGTGACTGGAAAAAACAATCTAGTGCTTTAAGAACAAAATATCCAAAACTTACAAGTGAAGATGTGAAATACGAAACAGGTAAGGAAACAGATTTATTCAAAAGAATGGAAACTAGGTTAGATAAAAACCGAGGAGAAATTATAGGTATTTTAAAAACTAATCATGAAGCTTGTTGTTAAGACAGGTGTAATTGATAAGGGTTAATTGGAAAGAGAGCAGTTGTAGAGCAAACTGGTCTCTTTTTTTTGTTTTAAAAATCTGTGATTTCTGTAAATCTTGTATATAAATGTGAAAGAGGGTGTCCTAGTAATCAATTATCTTTGGTAATGCTATTAATTAGTACTTGTTAGTGAGAGTCAAAACTTGTTAATGAGAGCCAAAAGGAATACTCTCTTTTGGCATTAGAAAGCAGACTAAAGAGTCTGTTTTTTTTCTTAAGGTTTTTCTCAAATGTTGGGTAATAATGGTTTTGTTTATTGTTTGCTGTACTTGTGTGTTGCGTGGTTCATTGAGAAAGTTAGGAAATAAACAAAAAACAGGAAATTGGTGAGGGCTTTTTCAGGTGCTAGGTTAGGACTAACAATAAATAATATATGATGTTGGCCAACGTTTTTTATTTTCAGATTAAATTAATTCCAGCTTTCGCAAAAATATCTTGTAATTCTTTTTCAATAGGAAACGGTTTTAAAGGTGGGACATTTGCTCCTCCAGGGTTTCCAACAGGAATTTTTCCAACAAAGGATTTCACACCTCCGAAAATCAGACGTGGAATTTGTCCGATAATTTCTTTACTGCTTTTGATTTTAATTCCGAATTGCAACATTTTCCAATGCACAAAAGTATGAGCATACGGATATTTTTGTCCGATTATATGAGCTCTTTCCAGGTGATTCCAGGCACTTTTTAAGTTTCCGTTTGAGCATTCGGTTCGGTATTTTTCCAATTCTATTGTATAATATGGCTTTAGACCTTTAGGTATTGATGTGTAAAATTTCATATCTGTTTTATTTTAAGTGTTCTGTTCGGTTTAAATTAGCGTTCAGCTTTGTAGATGTTGAGAAACGGTCCAATATAAGTTAGTAGATGGGTTTAGACACGAACTTTACGGTTTATTTCTGACCTTAATTTTTTGCATTTACTTTGGTTTATCACTTATTCCGCTATTGCGTTTATACATTGCCACCTGCCGTCTTGTTTGCATAGCTATTCAAAAATCCTTGTTTTAAATTCAGTTCGCAACTGTTCAAAATTCAATATTGGTTCTTTACAAATATATATTGTTTGCCACAAATCTTTTTCATCATCAGCATAGGGGTTATAAATTTGTTTTACCGCCACAACCGATCTAAAGAAAGACTGAAAAAAATCTATTCCAGCCTCTCCGTTTGAAAACGCTATAATCGTTTTAGGTAATTCGCCTTTTTCTGGAGTCCAAAGGTAGAAACTCCCATGGTATGAAAACGCTTTGGGCAATTCATAATTTTCCCTAAAAAGATTTACTCCGCCTGCCTGGCTATAATGTTTGCCCCAAATTAAACAATCTTTTCTTTCGTTCATAGGTAGGCTATCATAAACGGTTTTAAGTCCGCCCATAGTTTCTTCCCATTTTGATTTCGAGTAATACTCGGTGTATTCTATTTCGTAACGATTGTCCTTCTTTTCTACTGCCGCGAATTTAATAAATGTATCCAAGGGCAGAACAGCTAAGCCAAATGGTATCAATACGAGACCCGAAACAACAAGAAGAGCGATTGCAGGATATAAGATCCATTGGCGTTTTGATAAGATTTTTTGTTCAAACCAAATACTTCCGAATATTAGCAAAGTAATCATGGCGGGATAAAAATAGTATGCTTTGCTTTTGTTTAACGCCATGAGACATATGGAAATGACGATAGTCAACGCGATTGGACGAAAATAGTTAGGATTGTTCTTTGTTTTAAACATATAGATAAAGCCGCCCATCCAAAAAAACAATGTTAGTGGATTTAAGGATATAATAATACTTTCAAGAACCCCTAGTATTGTCAGTTTATCCAATTGTGTTTCATAAAGTCGTGAGAACATATCAAGTACCGGAAACCCTTGCTTGTATTGCCATATAACATTTGGAGTTATCAGAATAATGAACAAGAGAATATATTTCCAAATGTCCTTTTGTAAAATGGATGTTCTTGTACTCTTGATTAGTAGTAAACCAGAAAGACCTGCTATAAAGAAAAGTATATCATATTTTGTGAGAAACCCAAAACTAAGGCAGATTGTTAAGTAAAGTAAATATTTTTTGTCAAGAGTTTTGATGAACCTGACCAATTGATAAAACGATAACAACCAGAAAAAATGGGTAAAAACTACAGGTTGAAATAATTGATGTCCACGTCCGAAGGCAGGAGCCGTTAAAACACAAAGTAGTACAATAAAAACCGCTTTTGATTTTCCACCCAGTTGAAGGGTTGAAAGTGCAATTAAAATTAAAATTAAAAATGAGGCAATGTGGGTAAAGATGTGATGTACAAAAACAGACTGGGAATGAAATTGATTTTGGATAAAAGCCAGCCAGCCAATAACCGGAGGAAACTCCATGTATCCAAAACTTGGGTAATTTCCTGTTTCTATGTGCAATAATTCGTCCCCTTGAAATCCTGAATTTGAGTCAGCAATCAGATGAAGCGATAATTTTACAATGCAAAATATAGCTATGATTATTGTTGTTTTTCTTATCGGCATCTTGATTTGTTAAATGGCAGGTTCCGGTTGTGTGTATTTTAAGTTAGCAAATAAATACTGAATAGAAAATTTGGGAGGATTTTCGCAAGTAGGCGAGGACTAGCCATTAATTATACACGGCTTAAGTTTACAATTCCTTAAATTTAAGGATAAATCAGAAAGAACAAAAGAGAGGATTAAGGTTAATATACACGCAGAAGCTTTAGACTTCGTCAACATTGTAAATCCCCTCTCTTTTCTACTCAG
>NZ_DATGNR010000064.1:0-2839 GCF_035306605.1 Xanthomarina sp.
CCACCTTTTGTTGAAATTCCTTGTAACTTCTTTTATAAAGAATCTATCTCTCTATTTGAAAAATCAGCTGTTTTTCAACCTCCTAAATTCGCATAATTCACCCGTAATCTAAGTTCATTTTAAAAGCTATTTCTTAATGGCTTCACACTTTTTACATACGAATTATGTTAGAAAACATCATTAAATTCAGTTTAAAGAACAAACTCATTATTCTTTTACTCATGGCATTTGTGGTTGGTTTTGGAATAATTTCCTTAACTCAAATACCTATTGGAGCTGTTCCAGATATTACCAACAACCAAGTGCAAGTTATTACCACCTCTAGAAATTTATCCACTCAGGATGTGGAACAATTTATTACCTATCCTGTCGAGCTAGAAATGGCCAATTTACCGGGAGTTATTGAGATTCGTTCGGTTTCAAAATTTGGCTTATCTGTAGTTACCATAGTATTTGAAGACCAAATGGGTACTTATTTGCCAAGGCAATTAATTGCTGAAAAAATTAAATCGGCTTCCGAAAAAATTCCAGAAGGTTTTGGTTCTCCTGAAATGGGTCCCATAACCACAGGTTTGGGAGAAATTTATCAATACGTTTTAGATGTCAAACCTGAATTTAAAGACAGGTATTCTATTACCGATTTAAGAACCATTCAAGATTGGGTGGTAAAACGTCAACTTTCTGGAATACCAGGAGTGGTAGAAGTAAATACTTGGGGCGGATTTTTAAAACAGTATGAAGTAGCCATCAACCCAGAAAAGCTAAACGCTATGAATATTTCAGTTTCTGAAATTTACACAGCTCTAGAAAAAAACAACAGTGTTGCCGGAGGCGGATATATTGAAAAAACCAATCAAGCTTTTTTTATTCGAGGCGAAGGATTGGTTACATCTCTTGAAGATATTGGCAATATTGTAGTTAAAAATGATGGCGTTCCTATTTACATCAAAGACATTGCAAAAATTGGCTTTGGAAGTGCTACACGTTTTGGTGCCATTACCGGAAATGGTGAAGGTGAAAAAGTACTAGGTCAGATTATGATGATAAAGGATGGAAACTCCAATCAAATTATCCAAGACGTTAAAGAACGTGTTGCTTCCATTGAAAGTTCTTTGCCTGAAGGCGTTTATATTAATCCCTTTCTAGAACGTACCGAGCTCATAAACAAAACCACTTTTACCGTTGCAGAAAACCTGATTTTAGGCTCTCTCATCGTTATTTTTGTGGTGGTTTTATTCTTAGGCAATTGGCGTTCTGGATTGGTAGTCGCATCCGTAATCCCTCTAAGTTTATTATTTGCCATTTCCATGATGAACATCTTTGGAGTCGATGCCAACTTAATGAGTTTAGGAGCTATAGATTTTGGAATTATTATTGATGGAGCCGTTATTATTGTTGAATTTACAGCTTTTCAAATCACAGCTCAAAGCGCAAAGATAACTTCACTTTCTAAAAAAGACCAACAAGCAGATATCGATGCTGTTACTTTAAAAAGCTCTTCAAAAATGATGAATTCGGCCATCTTTGGACAGCTCATTATTTTAATTGTGTTCATCCCAATTCTATCCTTAAGTGGTATTGAAGGAAAAATGTTTAAACCCATGGCTATGACCTTTAGCTTCGCGCTAATTGGAGCCATGATTTTCTGTTTAACCTATGTTCCGGTAATTTCTTCCTTACTTCTAAAACCAAGCGTGCAGAGTGATAAAAATATTTCTGTTAGATTAATGAGGTTATTAAACAAGTTCTACCAACCAGTAATCAATTGGGCTTTGTACAACAAAAAATTGGTAGTTTCATTATCGTTTGTTTTAATGGCTTCAAGTTTTTGGATTTTCAGCAACATGGGAGGCGAATTTGTACCAACTTTAGACGAAGGTGATTTTGTGATTCAACCCGTTTTAAAAACAGGAACATCTTTAAGCAAAACCATAGAAATCACCACTCGAATCGAACAGATTTTATTGGACAATTTCCCTGAAGTAGACCAAGTAGTCAGCAGGATTGGTGCAGCCGAAGTTCCAACGGATCCTATGTCTATGGAAGAAAGCGACGTGATTATAAAGCTAAAACCTAAAAAACAATGGGTTTCTGCTTCCAGTAAAAACGAATTGGCAGATAAATTTAAAGAAGCCCTTTCAGTCATTCCAGAAATGGAAGTCGAATTTACGCAACCTATCGAAATGCGTTTTAATGAGTTGGTTACCGGAGTTCGAGCAGATGTGGCGATTAAAGTTTTTGGTGAAGACCTAGATGTTTTAGCAAATAAAGCCAATGAGATAAGAAATCTGATCGAAAACGTGGAAGGTGCTTCAGACATTATTGTTGAGAAAGTGGCAGGTTTACCCCAAATGAGCGTTAGTTTCGATAGGAGTAAAATTGCTCGTTATGGACTAAATATTTCCGATTTAAACCAGCTTATTTCCATAGGATTTGCAGGTGGAACAGTAGGTTCTGTCTTTGAAGGTGAAAAACGTTTCGATCTGGTTATTCGTTTGGACAAAAGCCAAAGAAAAGACCTTGAAAGTCTTAAAAATTTATATGTGGACACTCCAAGCGGAGCTAAAATCCCACTAAGCGAACTGGCCAATATTAGTTATACTAGGGGTCCTGCACAAATTTCCAGAGACGATACCAAACGAAGGATTGTTGTAGGTGTTAACGTTAGAAACAGGGATTTACAATCGGTTGTAGACGACATCCAAGTCATACTTGACAAAGATTTAAAACTTCCAACAGGTTATACCATCACTTATGGAGGTCAGTTTGAAAATTTACAAAGCGCAAAATCCAGATTAATGGTGGCCGTACCGGTGGCATTGGTGCTTATTTTTATTCT
>NZ_DATGNR010000065.1:0-4848 GCF_035306605.1 Xanthomarina sp.
GTTGCTGCCTTCGTAGTGACAGACATTCTCAAATACAAATCAGGCATTCTTAATAATCCTATTGCTGCAAGGAGAATAAATAATGTTCCAAGGGAAATAATTACCATTATTATAATATCATTCATTTCTTTTTCTTTTTTCAAGGTAATATGAGAACGCAACTGTACTTAAAAAGGCAATGAGTGCAAAAATCATTGCGATATCTAGGAATGAAGGTCGGTTTGTGACTATACTGTACACTGCAATTATAGAAATACCTATTGTGATAAGTAAATCTAAAGCTACAACTCTATCGGATAAAGAAGGTCCCATTAAAAAACGGATAAAGACCAACAAAGTGGATGTACTAAGTATAGGTAAAATTATATATGATAAAAAGTCTTCTATATTCATCGTAATATTTTCAAAATTCGTTTTTCAAATCCGTTTTTAATACTGTTGATAAACTCTTCTTTATCGTTAACGTACATGGCGTGGATGTATAATACTTTTCTGTCGTCTGAAATATCTAAACTCAATGTTCCTGGGGTAAGGGTTATGATATTTGCCAAGAGTGTAATTTCTAAATCTGATTCAGCATCTAGAGGATATTTAATAATACCAGGCTCCATATAAAACTTCGGAGTTATCACATGAGCTGCAACTTGTAAGTTGGCTTTGATCAATTCGTATAAAAAGTAAAAAGTGAAGCTAATTATTCGAGGAGCTATTACGAAGTATTTTCTTTTGCCTTCGTTAGAGCTAATTAACCACAAAACTAAGTAGCTCAGGATAAATCCGAAAGTAAAGTTAGTTCCATTAATTGTTCCGGTAAGAAATACCCAAACAACAGCCAATAAGATATTTAATAAAAATTGAACTCTCATAGTTTTGTTCCTTCTTTAATTCCAAAAACAGCGTTATAATAATGCTCTGTATTCATCAATTCCTCTCCAATTCGTTCTGCAACTAGTTGGAAGTGCTCTGCAAAGAAGCTATAATATAATGTAAATCCTACTAATAAAAGAATAGGAACTATATAGGCAGCTTTTTCAGAGAAACTAAATTCATCGAAGTACTTAAATCCTTTTCTTCTTTCAGCAGGTAATTTGTTTTTGGAGAATGTATTGTTCCATACTTTTGCGATAATAACCAAAGTGATTAAACTTGCGAAAATAAACATGATTAACATGAACATTTCACCTTGTGTATAGCTTGCCGTAAACAAAGAAACCTTTGGCCAAAACCCTGATAATGGAGGCACTCCAACTAGCGCAAACATAGGAATGGCAAAGAGGAAGGATAGGCGAGGATGGCTATCCATTAATCCTCCCATTTTCTCTAATTTTGTGTTTCCGAAAATGCGGTACATTACCCCACTAATCATGAAGAGCGTAGCTTTTACAATAATGTCATGGAACATATACATCACAGCTCCAACAATTGCAACTTGGGTAAATAGACTCAAACCACCTACCATAAATCCAATGTGACAGATTATTAAATAGGAGAAAACCCGTTGTAAATCTTTTTGAACTAAGGCGCCAATTCCTCCGAAAAATATAGTGAAACCTGCAACAATCATCAATATCATTTGATTCAGTTCCCCTAGAGGGAAGAGCAGAGTGAATACACGGATCATTGCATAGATCCCTACTTTTGTAAGTAACCCCGCAAATAAAGCGGAAACAGCCGCAGGAGGAGTGTGGTAGGAGGCTGGTAGCCAAAAGTATAATGGAAAAACCCCTGACTTTACTCCAAACCCTATAAAGAAGATAAGTGAAATAGTTTGAATCAATCCTTTATTTTCTATTTCTGGAATAATCCTTGACAACTCAGCCATGTTTAATGAACCTGTAGTTCCATAGACCATTGCGATTGCTGTTAGGAAAATTATTGATGAAAGCATATTTAAAGTAAAGTACTTTACCGCTCCTTCAATCTGAATTGCTCGGCCTCCAATGGTTAAAAGAACAAAAGAAGAAATGATAATTACTTCAAACCAAACATACAGACTAAATAAATCTCCTGTGATGAAGGCGCCACTTAATCCCATAATTAAAAAATGGAAAATAGCATAGTATCCAAACTTTAAACGAGAGGAAACCATGTTTTTAGTGGAATAAATAGAAACTGCCAAGGCAACTATATTGGTCAATACGATTAAAGAGACAGCTAAAGTATCCGCAACCATTGAGATTCCAAACGGAGCATCCCAGTTTCCTAATTGAACACTTTGAATTCCTTCGGTCCAAACTTTATTGAATAAAAGTCCACCTATAATAATCCCTAAAACGCTTCCTATGATACTAATGTAGCGTTGAATCTTAGGGTTCATCCATGATAACAACAATAGAATTGCAGTCAACAAATGGACGATAATTGGGTATATGGTTAAATGTTCGCTCATGTGATGTCGTCTGTTTTGTTCATGGTGTCAATATCGTCTGTTTTCAAGACCTTGTATGCACGTTTTATTAATACAATGGCAAAAGATTGTAGTCCGAAACTAATTACAATTGCAGTAAGTATTAACGCTTGGGGTACTGGATCTGCATATAATCCAACAAGAGCATTAGAGTCTTCCTGTATTAATGGTGGTCTTCCTTTTACGAGTCCACCCATTAAGAAAATTAAGAGGTTTACTCCATTCCCAAGTATTACGATTCCAATAATCAATTTCACCAAGCTACGGCGAAGAATCAAATAGATTCCTGCTGCGTAGAGTATTCCTGTCATTATCGCTAAAAGTATTTCCATAATATTTAAACGCTTTCTGAGATGGTAAATATGATTGTTAAACAAACGCCAACTACTACAAAGTAGACTCCTGCATCAAAGAACAAAGCACTTCCTATTTTTCCCAAAACCGGAATGTCTTTTTCATACCATAAGCCTGTCATTAGCGGCTCTCCAGTAATAAAAATTGGAGCCAATGCGCTTAATGTTGCTATTAATAATCCTATTGGAATTAAGAATCCAGGGTGGATGCGCAAAATTTTTCTTGTTTCCGTTAAGCCATTTGCAAAAGCATGTAGAATAAATGCAATAGCTGCGATGAGTCCACCAACGAATCCTCCACCTGGTAGGTAGTGGCCACGAAGTAAAACAAATACTGAAAACAACACCAATAAAGGGAGTAATGTTTTAGAAATGGTATTTAAAATTAGACTTTTCATATTATCTCTCGTGTTTTTTTAGGTATAACTTTAATAATCCAAATACACCGATTGCGGCAATTGCCAATACGGAAATTTCTATCATGGTATCAAAACCACGGAAGTCAACAAGGATAACGTTAACAACATTCTTTCCTTTAGCTAAAAGATAGGCATTTTCTGCATAGTATTCAGTTGTGGCTTTAATTGGATCTTCCTTCATAATCTCTATGATTGTAAAGGCTAAGAAAGTACCGAAAGAAGTCGCGACAATCCCATCTCTAATTCGATTGGTACGGTTAGATAGATTGAGGTATTTCGGTAAACGATAGAGTACCAAAACAAATAGAATTACCGTTAACGTATCAATAGAAAATTGTGTCATTGCTAAATCAGGAGCGCCATAGAAAATAAAGATCAGACACATGGTATATCCTAATACCCCCATTCCTACAATTGCTGAGAGCCTTGATTTTGTAAACACTGTAAAAATGATAGAGGTCAGCATCATAATTAAAATGACAATCTCGTTCCAGTTCAGTGACTTTATCTCTTTAAGGCTTAGGAGTATACGAGGATTTACAAAGATGTGTACTCCAAAAACGATGGTCAGTAAGACTAAGATAATCATTACATAACGTCTTAAATATCCATTTTGGAATGTGCGGGTAAGAAAATACGATGTTTTTTGGAAAATATCAGAAAATTGTAAGGCAATAGATTTCGGAGATAAGTACTCAATTTTCTCAATTAGCGCTTCTTTTTTGTGACTTGGTTTCCAAAGGAAGTATAAAGTTAATCCTAAAGCAAGTGTAAGTCCACTCAATAAAAGAATTAGGTTAAAGCCATGCCAAATAGCAAGATGAGGGCTACTTTCTCCTGTAAGCAGAGGTGTAATGTTGTTGGTGAATAGTCCTTGAATCATGCTTGGAAATAATCCGAAAAGTAAGCTAAGTGCAGCAAGTATCATAGGCATAAACCACAATAGGAAATGCGGCTTTTTGATTGGACCCAGTTCACCTGGTAGTTTTCCGGTAAAAGGTTTTACTCCAACAAGTAGTCCTGCAAAAACCATGAATATATTGGTGATTACAGCTAGTGTAGTTAATAAAGCGGGACTAAAACCTCCATTTAAGGTGGCTTCATAGATGAGGTCTTTACCAAGAAAACCAACAGTGGGAGGGAAACCACCACTAGATAGCGCTGCGATTACTCCAGCAATTGCTAAAGGCAAGAGAACTTTTCCTAAACCACTGAGTTTAGTGATGTCTCGTGTTCCTGCTTGATGATCTATTGTTCCTGTGACCAAGAATAGACTTGCTTTGTATAAAGCGTGAACAACAATAAATACAATAGCGGCTGTAATTGATGCACTTGTACCTATTCCGATTAGAAACACCATAATTCCTAAAGCACCAATAGTAGAATATGCTAAAATTCCTTTTAGGTCTGTTTTAAATAGCGTATTTATTGCAGCATAAAGCATAGTGATTGCACCTACCACTAACATAACTGTGAAGTAATTAGAGTTATTTTCAAAGTGAGGTGTGAATCGTAAAAGGAGATAAATACCTGCTTTTACCATCGTTGCTGAATGCAGATAGGTAGAAACAGGAGTTGGCGCTTTCATTGCACCAGGTAACCAGAAGTGAAATGGAAATTGAGCAGATTTTGTGAAGGCTGCTAAAAACAAGAAAAGCAATAAGTAACC
>NZ_DATGNR010000066.1:0-37529 GCF_035306605.1 Xanthomarina sp.
ACAAACTTAAAACCGCGTTTTTTTAAATCCCTGCTCAAAGCATCTGAAATGGCTGTCGTGGCTGGTGCTTCTTTATAATGTTTAACCCGATTTTTAATAGGTTTCCCATCAACAAACTTCCAAATATAACTACTGAAGCTACCAAACTCTTCTTGTACTTTCATAAAAGCTTTAGCATTACTTACAGTCGCATGTATTTTCAATTTATTCCTAATAATACCTGCATCTAGTAACAAACTATCAATTTTGTCCTGTTTGTATTGGGCAATTTTCTTGTAGTCAAAACCATCAAAAGCCTTTCTAAAATTTTCGCGTTTTCGCAAAATAGTAATCCAACTTAAACCGGCTTGAAATGTTTCAAGGATTAAAAATTCAAAAAGTGTGTCATCATCTGTTACAGGAACGCCCCATTCTTGGTCGTGATAGGCTTCATATAAAGCGTCGCCAACACACCAACCGCATCTATGTTTTTCCATAAGTTAGTTTATCTGTAAGTTTCTAGCATAAAGATAGACATAGATATGACATAAATCATAAGCTAAATAAGAGGAACTTCTTATTTTCGCAACAATATATTTAAATACTATGGATGAAATAATAAAAGCTAGTTTAGCAAAGAGCCTGTCTTACCAAGAATACAGAGACCTCATGACGCAGTTCGTAGAAAACGAATCGACTACCGGACCTAATAAAAGTCATGACCTGGTGGAATATACCAAGCTAAACGACCAGCGTATGAAACGATGGGATAAAACCATCAAAGTATCAGATAGCATCAAAGAAAACCTCAACCAGATAACCTCCAAACAAACTTGGTTGGTACTTACTGAAAGCTGGTGTGGCGATGCTGCTCACGTCATTCCTGTATTTAATAAAATGGCTGAACTGAGTAAAAACATCAACTTAAGACTCGTATTACGCGATGAAAATGAGGCCTTAATGAATCAGTTTTTAACCAATGGAGGAAAATCCATCCCGAAGTTGATTGTGATAGACGAGGAGACTCAAAAAGTAATAACCTCGTTTGGACCAAGACCTGCAGATGCTACAAAATTGATTGTTGATTATAAGGCAAAACACAAAGAGATAACTCAAGAAATTAAGGAGCAATTACAGCAATGGTACAACAAAGACAAAGGTCAAAGTGTCATGAGGGAATTATTGGAGCTAATAACAGTAACTGTTTAGTTTTTACCCTCAAAATAAAAGGTAATGGTACCAATTTGAGAGGGTTTTGAAGCGTCTGCACTAAATCTGGCATCCTTCGCATAGTTTAAGGCGTGCTCTTTTAAACAATCGTTTCTTGAAGTTGAGGAAGCGTTTACCTGGGCCTGTGTCACCAAACCAGAAGCATTTACCGTAATGTTGATAATAATCTTACCTCCTTCTTCACATAAGTAGATAGGGGTTGGTAAATAGGCATGAGTTCTATTAACCAAGGAATAGTGCATGCTACTGTTTTTATTAACAGATTGGCTGCTATTGCTTGGTTTTCTTCTATTTAATACCTCATTAACGCTATGGTAAGACGATAACACATCTTCATCTATTTCGGAAGCAGCATTTGACGGATCAGCCTCTGAAGTTTCCATATCCGACGTGCTTTCTACAGGTGTGGGTACGAAATCTTTTGGAGGCGCTATAGGCTGATAGGCCTGTGCAAAAGTTTTATAGTCTTGCGTTTCGTTAAAGGCTTTATTGGTTTTTGAACTTGAGGCCTCTTCACGTTCTGCTAACTTTTCTGCTTCAAGCTCTTCAGGAGTTTTCGGCTCCTCAGGTTCCAACAAGTAGTAACTTTCTGCAGAAAATTCATTGTTTTTTTTAATATGAAAACTGAACAACATTAGCAGGATGGTTCCAGAAACCAAGAAGGTAATTAAAAGCGCTTTATGTTTATCGGATATAGTCAATAGTCATTTGTTGGGAACGAAAGTTTACCAAACTTCCATCTAATATACGAAATACGGAGCTATTTGGTTGTTAAGCTCTCTATAAAAGCTTCAGGACTCAGAGCATCGTTCACATGGAAATCGCCAATTTTCGTACGTCTTAAAGCAGACAAATGCGAGCCAGACTTCAATGCTTTTCCAAAGTCATTCGCTAAAGAACGGATATATGTGCCTTTACTACAAACCACTCTAAAATGTACATTTTTACCATCAATACCCGTGATTTCAAACTCTGAAATTCGAATCTTTCTTGATTTAATTTCAACCTCCTCACCTGCTCGAGCAAATTCGTACAAGCGTTTTCCTTCTTTTTTTATAGCTGAAAAAACCGGAGGGAACTGGTCAATCTCGCCCGTAAATTGTTTGGTAGCTTCGTGGATGTCCTCGACTGTAATATGCTCGGTAGGAAAGTTTTCGTTAACCTCGGTTTCTAAATCGAAGGAAGGCGTCGTACTCCCTAGAACAATCGTTCCGGTATATTCCTTGTCTTGACCTTGGAAACTATCTATTTGCTTGGTCATTTTCCCTGTGCAAATAATTAACAATCCCGTAGCAAGGGGATCTAAGGTACCGGCATGACCAACTTTTATTTTTTTTATTTGGAAGGCGTTGCGTATTTCCCAACGAAGTTTATTAACCGCCTGAAAGGAAGTCCAATGTAAAGGTTTGTCAATTAATAAAACCTGTCCGGAAAGATAGTCTTCACCACTCATATTATGAATTTAAATATGCAAAAACGATGGCAATCATACCAACTACAACACAATAAATAGCAAAATAAGAAAGTTTACTTTGCTTAACCAAACCTATCATCCAGGTACAAGCCACCAATCCAGAAAGGAAGGCCGCAATAAAACCAGCACTTAGAGAAAAAAAACTTTCACTATTATAGCTTAATTCTCCTGTAAGGATGTCTTTTGCAATTTTACCAAAAATTAAAGGCACCACCATTAAAAATGAGAATCTCGCGGCTTTGGTTTTATCGGCTCCTAATAATACCGATGCTGAAATGGTAGCTCCAGAACGCGATATTCCTGGCAACATAGCAATGGCCTGAGCAACTCCAATAACAAAGGCGTTTTTAAAGGTGACATTTTTACCCGTATCCTTGGCTTTATCGGCCAAGAAAAGCAAAAAGGCCGTAATCAGTAACATAAAACCTACCAACTTAATACTGCCCCCAAAAAGCTCGGCTAATTGCGCCTCGTAATTATAGCCTACAATAACCGCAGGAACCATGGAAATAATAATTTTGGTTGCTAGTTGTGTGTCTTCATTCCACTCAAATGAGAACACCCCTTTTAATATAGAAAAAATATCCTTTCTAAATATAACCATCGTACTTAATGCGGTAGCAAAATGAAGCACCACCGTAAACATCAAACTTTCTTCTGGGATGGATTGGTCGCCTAAAATAGCTTTACCTAGTTCCAAATGACCACTAGAGGATACCGGGAGAAATTCAGTAAGTCCTTGAATAACTCCTAAAATAATTGAATCAAAAATTTCCATGAGGCAAAAATATCAAAATTTGACTAACCCTAAGGGGAATAGCACACTGTGTATATTAGAATTTATTGGTCCGATTTAGACTTTTTGTTAGGATTTAATAAAATGGCATAAACTTGAATTCCAAAACCAATAAGAACCAAAGTTGGAGCCAATCTAATACGTCTAAAACTAAAGATATCTGGGCTAAAAACATTCGGATCATCACTTCCTCCTCCTGACATTAAAATAAAACCTATAGCTATAAAGGCCAAACCTATAAGCATGAATTTATAGTTCTTCTTTCCAAAGACAAAAGCACTTTCCGCGTGTTCATTAAGTTTTTTCTTACCCATGATGTGTTATTTAATCCCACTAAAATTAGAACTTGCAAAGTAAAGGTTTTATTTACACCTAAACGTTAACAGACTCTAAAAATGGGGTTGATTAGTTTCCAATTCTTACCTTAATAATAAAGCTGATCCGTTTTTAAGTTCAAGAAACGCTGTGTTGCAATAAACGTACTGATCCATGTAATAACAATTCCTAATAAAAAGATGCCCATAAACAAGGCTCCTATTAAAATCGGGGTTTGCATTAAATTCAATTCTGGAAAGGTTTCGTTTAAATAATAAAGCACCACAGCTACGCCTGCCATAGCTACCACAGCTCCAATAATTCCTAAACGCACACTTTTCCATACAAAAGGACGTCTAATAAATTGTTTTGTAGCCCCAACCATTTGCATGGTTTTAATGGTAAAACGCTTCGAGTAAACCGATAATCGAATGGAGCTGTTAATCAACAACACTGCAATTAAGGTAAAAACACCGCTTAATACCAAAACCCAAAAACTTATTTTCTTAACGTTATTATTCATTAAAGTAACTAGGTCGTTATCGTAACGAACCTCATCCACAAACTTTTTAGAAAGAGCTTCCTCTTTAATAATCTCTAAGTGTTCCGAAGTAACAAAATCGGCTTTTAAATGCACATCAATAGAGTTTTGCAAGGGATTGTACCCAAGAAAATCCATAAAATCCTCACCATTTTCAGCCTTCATAGATTCAGCGGCCTGCTCTTTGGAAACAAATTCGGTAGATTTCACATACTCGGATAGTGCCAAGCTTTTTTCAAGCTGTTTAATTTCCACATCCTTGGCTAGCTCCTTAAGATAAATGGTAACCACCACCTGCTCTTTAAAATGATCGGAAACCTTTTTGGCATTCAATATCAACAAGCCAAGCAAACCCAATAAAAATAAAACTAAAGCAATACTTAATACCACCGAAAAATAAGAGGTTATTAATCTGCGTTTTTGATAATTTTCAAAAGAAGAACTCATAGATGTTTTGTTAATGATGTAAAAATATAAAAGAATTCTATTCTCTTGTGGTTTAAAACGTTTAAACTTTCAATATTCTTATAATAAGTTTAAATTTGCGCATTAAATTACGTGTCTAACCGATTATTCTCGTAATACCGCTTAATGGCAAAGTTATTTTTAACTAATTTTCTTGATATCTCTGCCAGGTTACGAGCACAAAATGACGTAAAAAAATCTATATGAATTACCATTTCAACGACATTGAAGCCAAATGGCAAAAATATTGGGCAGAAAACAAAACGTTTAAAGCCGAAAACAATAGCAACAAACCTAAATACTACGTTCTAGATATGTTCCCTTATCCAAGTGGAGCGGGTCTGCACGTCGGGCATCCACTAGGTTATATTGCTTCCGATATATATGCGCGATACAAACGTCATAAAGGTTTTAATGTCTTGCATCCACAAGGCTACGATAGCTTTGGTCTGCCTGCGGAGCAATACGCCATACAAACCGGACAACATCCAGCTTTAACAACCGAGGAAAACATCAAAACCTACAGACGCCAGTTAGATCAAATTGGTTTTTCTTTCGATTGGAGCCGAGAGGTACGTACCTCAGACCCGAACTATTACAAGTGGACCCAATGGATTTTTATCCAATTGTTTGAATCTTGGTATAATAAAGACACGAATAAGGCCGAACATATTGATACCTTAATTTCTAAGTTTGCTTCGGAAGGAAACGCCAACGTAAATGCAGCCTGCGATGAGCATATCGAAGTTTTCTCTGCAGAGGCTTGGAAGGAGTTTTCAACTGAAAAGCAACAGGATATTTTATTACAATACAGACTTACCTATTTAGCGGAAACCGAAGTAAACTGGTGCCCTGCTTTAGGAACCGTTTTAGCTAACGACGAAATTGTCAATGGCGTTTCGGAACGTGGGGGGCATTCTGTAATTAGAAAAAAAATGACCCAATGGTCTATGCGAATTTCTGCTTATGCGGAAAGATTACTACAAGGCCTAGAAACTATAGATTGGACGGACTCTTTAAAGGAAAGCCAGAAAAATTGGATTGGAAAATCAGTAGGAGCTTCTGTTACTTTTAACGTGCTTTCTAAGGATTCGGAGCAAGCGCATTCTATAGAAGTCTTCACCACAAGACCTGATACTATTTTCGGTGTAAGTTTTATGACCCTGGCTCCAGAACATGACCTGGTTACAAAAATTACCATTCCTGAACAAAAAGAAGCAGTAGACGCCTACATCCAAGCTACCGCAAAACGTAGCGAACGCGATAGAATGGCAGATGTAAAAACCATTTCTGGAGTGTTTACAGGCGCTTATGCAGAACACCCTTTTTCTAAAGAACCTATTCCTATTTGGATAGGCGACTATGTATTAGCTGGCTATGGAACTGGAGCTGTCATGTCCGTTCCTTGTGGCGACCAACGTGACTACGATTTTGCTAAGCATTTTAACATTCCTATTCCGAATATTTTTGAAGGCGTGGACATTTCAAAAGAAGCCTTTTCTGATAAAGAAAATACCGTCATTGCCAATTCAGATTTCCTCAATGGAATGAATTACAAAAAAGCCACCAAACGCGCTATTTTTGAATTAGAACAATTGGGTCAAGGGGAAGGCAAAACCAATTACAGAT
Organism: Xanthomarina sp.; assembly: GCF_035306605.1. Classification (NCBI taxonomy): domain Bacteria; kingdom Pseudomonadati; phylum Bacteroidota; class Flavobacteriia; order Flavobacteriales; family Flavobacteriaceae; genus Xanthomarina; species Xanthomarina sp. The sequence continues at coordinate 6,430 of NZ_DATGNR010000066.1, forward strand.
TGCGCGATGCCGTGTTCTCAAGACAGCGTTATTGGGGAGAACCGTTTCCTGTATACTATGTAAATGGGTTACCACAAATGATTGATAAAGCACATTTACCAATTCGTCTGCCAGAAGTAGAAAAGTATTTACCAACCGAAACAGGAGAGCCGCCTTTAGGTCGTGCTGATGTGTGGGCTTGGTGTACAGAAACGAATACGGTAGTGGCTAACAGCAAGATAAACAACACCAGCATATTCCCTCTAGAACTAAATACCATGCCGGGTTGGGCTGGAAGTTCTTGGTATTTCTTTAGATATATGGACGCCAGTAACGAGCAAGAATTTGCTAGTGAAGACGCGCTTAAATACTGGGAAAACGTCGATTTATATATCGGTGGAAGCGAACATGCTACCGGGCATTTATTATACTCTAGGTTCTGGGTAAAATTCATGAAAGATAGAGGCTTCATCCAAGTGGAAGAGCCTTTTAAAAAGCTGATAAACCAAGGAATGATTTTGGGAACCAGCGCCTATGTTTACCGCCTGAGCTATATGTTTGCAAATCCTAGAGAAGAGGAAGCCTTAGGGGCGAAATTGTTGAAAAAACTGGAGCATATTTATATCTCGCATTCAGAATTTATCAGCAAGGGCGATTTACAAACTAATAAAAACTATCTCAAGGAACTAAAAGAAAAACTTGCTAAAATAGCCGGTTTAGCAGATGCTAGCGACTTAGAAAACCTCATGATTGTTCCCTTAGCAATTCACGTAAAGGTTCAATACGTCAATGCTTCCGATGAGTTGGATATTGAAGGTTTAAAAACCGATGGAGAATTTGGAGAGGATTATAAAGACGCCATTTTTATTGGAGAAAATGGAGACATCATCCAAGGAAATAACGATGTCTACAAAGTAGGTCGCGAAGTTGAAAAAATGTCCAAATCCAAATACAACGTGGTTAATCCAGACAGTATTTGCCAGGATTATGGTGCTGACAGCTTACGCCTTTACGAAATGTTCCTCGGTCCTTTAGAACAGTACAAACCTTGGAATACGGCGGGAATTTCAGGAGTTCATGGGTTCCTAAAAAAACTATGGAAATTGTATGTGGGCGAAAATGGCCTAAACGTGAACGACGCAGAACCAACTAAGGATAATTTAAAAACCCTTCATAAAACAATTAAAAAGGTAGAAGAAGATATTGAAGGTTTTTCTTTTAACACCTCAGTGTCCACCTTTATGATTGCCGTAAATGAACTGACCGCTCAAAAATGCACGAGCAAACAGGTTTTAGAACCTTTATTGGTTTTACTATCTCCTTATGCTCCTCATATTTCAGAAGAACTATGGTCGCAACTAGGAAATAAGGAGTCTATTTCAACGGCTGCCTTCCCTGTATTTGACGCGAGTCATTTAGTAGAAAGTTCTAAAAACTATCCGATTTCATTCAATGGTAAAATGCGTTTTACTTTAGAAATCCCAATGGATATGAGTAAGGAAGACATAGAAAAAATAGTGATGTCTCACGAAAAAACCATAGAACAATTACAAGGGAGAACCCCTAAAAAAATCATTATAGTTCCTGGAAAAATTGTGAATATCGTAGGCTAAAAACCGACTTAAAATCAGAGAATTCAGATTTTAAAAAGGGCCTTAGGACTAGTTAAAAAAAGTCCATGACAGGTGAAATATGACAAAATTACTTAACATATATTTGGCGTAGTATTTGCTATATATCGAGTAAGTTTATCTTTTAAAACAGTATAAAAAAATGATTGGATATTATATATTAATTGGAGCCATCGGACTGGTAAGCTGGCTAGTAAGCAGTCAACTGAAAAAGAAATTTGCTTTCTATTCTAAAGTACAATTGCGTAACGGCATGAGTGGTAAGGAAATCGCTGAAAAAATGTTAGCAGACAATGGCATCTACGATGTGGAGGTGATTTCAACTCCAGGACAGTTAACAGACCATTACAATCCAAAAAACAAAACGGTAAACCTAAGTGAATCCGTTTACAGTCAAAGAAACGCCGCTGCAGCGGCGGTAGCAGCCCACGAATGTGGTCACGCAGTGCAACATGCCCAAGCATATAGCTGGTTGCAAATGCGATCTACCTTAGTGCCTATGGTAAGTGTCACCTCAGGCATGTCTCAATGGTTAATCATTGGTGGCCTTGTTTTAGGTGGAGCAGCAGGCATTGGCCTAGGTTGGTACGTAGCTGTACTAGGGGTTATTTTTATGGGAATGGCTACGCTATTTAGTTTTATTACCCTACCTGTAGAATACGATGCAAGCCATAGAGCTTTGGCTTGGTTAAAAGCTAAAAACATAGTAACACCTGAAGAATACAAAGGATCGGAAGACGCACTTAAATGGGCAGCTAGAACCTATTTAGTAGCTGCTATTGGAGCCTTAGCATCCCTAATGTATTGGGCATTGCAGGTTTTTGGTGGTAGTAGAGACTAAATTTTAAAATTGATATCATAAAACCGAACTCTTAGTAATTAAGGGTTCGGTTTATTTTTTTTATTACATTTAACCAACTAAAAATACAAACATGGAAAACCAACCTCAAAACCCATTACAACCTTCCAACACCAGCGTTCTATTAAGTGCACGTTCTGAAGCGGACAGAGTTGCTTTTTACAAAAACACCTATGCTCATGTGGCAGGAGGCGTTTTGGTGTTTATTTTATTTGAATACTTGCTCCTTCAAAGCGAAACCATAGTAAGTTTTGCACTTTCAATGACGCAAGGCTATAGATGGTTACTCATGCTGGGCGGCTTTATGTTTATTACCAATTACGCAGAAAAAATGGCCATGAAATCGCCTGATAAAAACAAGCAATACCTAGCCTTTGGTCTGTACATACTAGCGGAAGCCTTTATTTTCTTGCCCTTAATTTATATCGCTGCTTTTTATATGGATTCTGGTCCTGAAATATTAAATCAGGCCGCTATTGTAACCTTGGCCTTGTTCACCGGATTATCAGCCGTTGTTTTCGTTACTAAAAAGGACTTTTCATTTCTAAGAACAGGATTAACCATTGGTTTTTTTATTGCCATAGGCTTAATTATAGCAGGAACACTCTTTGGATTTAATTTAGGACTATGGTTCTCCGTAGGGATGTGTTTATTAGCAGGTGGCTCAATTTTATACCAAACTTCAAACCTGATTAACAAATACAGCTCAGAAGATTATATCCCAGCTGCCTTAGGCTTGTTTGCTTCCTTAATGCTCTTATTCTGGTATATCCTGAGCATATTCATGTCTAAAGACTAATTAGAGATACCTATACGTCAAAACAAAAAACCTTCAACTAATAAGTTGAAGGTTTTTTTATGTCCATACATCACTACAAACCACCGAATAGTTTAAGCGTTCTGACTATATAGTTAATTCACGTTTATACCAACTATATGCCGAGTATATACCGAGTATATGCTGACTATATGCCGACTTTATACCGTTATTACTCCATACTAACTGCTACCCTCCCTTCCTAAAAACACCTATAAAAACACAAGCCCAGCTGATTGCAAAAGGGTATAAAACTAAAAAGCTTCTGAGTACTCAGAAGCTTTTTATAAGTGGTTCTTAGGCTTAAATCTCAATCTGCCTATCTATCTGCTGATTTAATGAGATAAAGGTTTCCGTTCTAGAAACCCCCTCAATGGATTGGATGTCCTTATTTAATACATGCATTAAATGCTCGTTATCCTTACAAAGTATCTTTATAAAAATACTCCAATTCCCAGTGGTATAATGACATTCTATAACCTCAGGAATCTTTTTAAGCTGCTTAACAGCTTCCGGATTGCTCATGGCTTTATCTAAATAAATACCAATAAAAGCCATTGTGGTATACCCTAAAACCTTCGGGTTGATAACAAACTTAGAGCCAGAAATAATCCCGGACTTCTCCAATTTTCTCAATCGTTGATGAATAGCAGCTCCAGATATCCCAACTTGTCTGGCTATTTCCAGTATAGGGGTCCTAGCATCGTTCATTAAAGCTCGAAGAATGGCTTTATCGATTCCGTCTATTTCAATATTTTGATTGACAACTTTCACCTTATAAATTTAAAGGATTATATCCTAAATAAGGCACTTTAGTTTCAGTAAACTCAATGTCGTATGATTCCAATTCCTTTAAAATAGGCTCATACACTTCTCTAGTAATAGGAATCTGAACCCCTGGAGTTACTATTTGCTCATTTAATATAGCTAAAGTGGCAATGGCCACCGGAAGTCCAACGGTTTTAGACATCGAGGTATAAACTTTATCTTCACCAACAGTTACCATGGTAGCATCTATTTGATGTTTTTTACCATCTAGCTCATACCCAATTTTGTGGTACATCACAATCATATCCTTTTCATGATCTTTCAAGGTCCAGCTATCTTCTAATATTTTTTGAAGGATTTGTGCTGGGGTCGCTCTTTTAAGCTCAACCATCTTAGTACTACTAAACAAGTCTAACTCCTCAAGTTTATCCCAAACAATATCGTCTTGATCAATTTTTAAGGCATGTCTAAACTTAAGTTCCACAGAATCGGTTGGGCTATAAGGTAAAAATGCATTAACAAAATCGCGGTAGCTCATGTTTTCACTATCATCCATAGCATAACTATCATCGGTCATTCCTAATTGCACGAACATGTTCCAAGCTCTTGAAAAGCCCACGCGTCGCATAGTACCACGATAAAGCGTTCTTACATGATCCAATCCGTAAGCCGATTGGTATTTTAAAGAATCTCTATTCGCATAAGCTTCAAAACGGCCATAACCTTCCACGTCCAAAAACTCGGTTCTTCTAAACAATCTGTTATAAGGAATGTACTTATACGTACCTTCTTGTAAAAACTTAGCAGCACCACCTTGTCCGGCAACAACCACGTTTCTAGGGTTCCAAGTAAATTTGTAGTTCCATAAATTGTCATCGCTTTCAGGAGCAACCAATCCTCCGGTAAAAGATTCGAATAAAATAATATCGCCTCCTTTATCCCTCACTTTGTCAATCAAATGCATGGCGCTCATATGATCAATACCAGGGTCCACACCTATTTCATTCATAAAAACCAATCCTTTTTCCTTTGCAGCTCGGTCTAAATTCTGCATTTCATCACTTACATAAGAAGCAGTAACCATGTGTTTATTAAAACGAATACAATCTTTAGCTACTTCTATATGGTACCTAGCAGGCAACATAGAAACAACAATATCCGCATTCTGAATGGCTTGTTCTCTGGATTCCTTCTTAAAAACATCCAAAATAATAGCTTGAGCATTTTTATGATCGCCAATTAGTTTTTTGGCATTGGTAAAATTGATGTCTCCTACAATTAGAAGCAAGTTTTCTTCTTCCGATTTGTCTAACAGGTATTTTATAAGGTAAGATGCAGATTTTCCTGCACCAATTATTAAAATCTTTCGCATAATGAGATAAGTTGAGTATTTTTGTAGCTACGAAAGTAATAAATGCTGAGGGTTTTAAAAACCAATTAACTTATTTTATATGAACAAAAAGATATTGATTGCAGCAGCCGTTCTAGGAATTTTAAGTGTCATCCTTGGCGCTTTTGCGGCTCACGGTTTAAAGGATTTAATAGAACCATCAGCACAACAAACCTTTGAAGTAGGCGTTAGATATCAAATGTATCATGCCATTTTATTGCTGTTTGTTGGATCAACAACCTATGTCAGTCTAAAAGCCAAAAGAAGTGTCTTTTATTTAGTTCTCATCGGTCTTTTATTTTTTTCAGGATCCATTTATGGCTTGGCAACGAACGAGCTTACGAGCTTTAATTTTAAAAGCATCGGATTTATAACTCCAATTGGAGGTTTGCTATTAATTATATCTTGGATGGTATTGTTAATAAGCTTTTTAAAAATGAAGGCTGATAATTTGTAAAATAGATGCTTACTTCAAAATAAAATTATAATTTTGCACTTTAAACAACACAAAATAATTATGGTAGATCATACCCAAGCATCCAATACGGTTTCTCTAGAAACGTATGGAATTAAAAATGCGAAAGTACAATATCAATTAACTCCTAAACAGCTTCACGATATTACGATTGCTAAAGGACAAGGTGTAGAAGCATCGTCGGGAGCATTAGCTGTAAATACTGGAGAGTTTACAGGAAGGTCGCCTAAAGACCGTTTTATAGTAAAAGATAGCATTACAGAAGATAAAGTTTGGTGGGGAAGTGTCAACATTCCTTTCGAATCTGATAAATTTCAAAAACTATACGATAAGGTAGTTGATTATTTATCTGGAAAAGAAGTCTTTGTAAGAGACTGTTATGCTTGTGCAGACGAAAACTACAAACTAAACATTCGTGTTATTACGGAAAACCCTTGGAGCAACTTATTTGCTCACAACATGTTTTTACGTCCTACCGAAGACGAGTTAAAAAACTACACCCCTGAATGGACCATTATAAATGCTCCAGAATTCATGGCTGTTCCTGATGAAGACGGTACTAGACAACATAATTTCGCTATTTTAGATTTTACTAGAAAAATAGTACTTATTGGAGGAACAGGTTATACTGGAGAAATTAAAAAAGGCGTTTTCTCTGCTTTAAATTTCATACTTCCAGTGAACAAAAACACCTTGCCTATGCACTGTAGTGCTAACGTAGGTGAAAATGGCGATACAGCTATCTTTTTCGGTCTTTCCGGTACAGGAAAAACAACACTTTCTGCAGATCCTTCTCGTAAACTAATTGGTGACGATGAACACGGTTGGACGAAAGACAATAAGGTTTTTAATTTTGAAGGAGGTTGCTACGCTAAGGTTATTAATTTGTCTCAAGAAAATGAACCAGATATTTATAATGCTATAAAACCTGGAGCCATTCTTGAAAACGTAATAATGAATGACAAAGGTGAAGTTCAATTTGATGATATTACCATTACACAAAACACACGTGTAAGCTACCCAATTCATCATATCGAAAACATTCAAGTACCTTCCATTGGTGAGAATCCTAAAAACATCTTCTTCTTAACAGCAGATGCGTTTGGTGTATTGCCTCCAATTTCTAGATTAAATCCTGGACAAGCAGCATACCATTTTATTTCTGGTTACACGGCTAAGGTAGCTGGAACAGAGGCAGGAATTGACGAACCTCTACCAAGCTTCTCAGCTTGTTTTGGAGCGCCTTTTATGCCATTACATCCAACTAAGTATGCCGAAATGCTAAGTGCAAAAATGAAAGAATCTGGAGTTAAAGTTTGGCTAATTAACACAGGATGGACAGGTGGTCCTTATGGTGTTGGAAGCAGAATTAAACTGAAATACACTAGAGCAATGATTGCTGCAGCTCTTAATGGCGACTTGGATGAAATTACTCCTGAAACTTATAGAACCCACTCGGTTTTTGGTTTAAAACAACCATTATCATGCCCTGGGGTACCTGCAGAAGTACTTAGTCCTAGATCAACTTGGAACGACGACGAAGGATACTATAAAGCAGCTTATAAATTATCTGAATCGTTTAGAGAAAACTTTAAGAAATTTGAAGAATTTGCCAACGAGGAGATTATGGCAGGAGCTCCAAATATAAAATAAATTCACTTTGATGAAACAAATGAAAGTCAGCTATATAGCTGACTTTTTTTTGGACAAGAGTTAATTAATATTAGTGTTGATACTATTTTAGACATATATTAACTGTTAACGCTCATCCCTACAGTGAATCACTAAGCATGATTAATAAAGGCATCAACAAGCTTTCCGGAATTGAAGCTTTTACAAATCTTACTTCACTTATTATTGCCTCTTATACAGAAATCACAAGTCTTGATTTACCTCGTCAGGTTCAGCTCAAATAATAAAGTAGAGACCAAAAAACTAATAATTCAATAAGGTCAATTTTTAAATTGAAGATAAAGATGCTACCTGGATTAGTTAGCACCTTTATTTATTTACAATTATTAAAAATGTATGAATCATTAAAAACCCATCCCAATTGGGCCTCCTTAATTTGTAGACTAAAACTACCAATCATCCTTTCATTTAGCAAAAAACGGATAAAAACACATAAACAACTGTTACATAACACAGTATAAAAACAACTTTAATTGTATAAATAAGTAAATTTAAATGTGGAAAGTATGATCTGAAATATAATCTCATATAAAATTTTAATGATGAAAAAAACTACATACCTATTACTTACGTGTTTGGCCTTTTATTCTATATCATATGCGCAATACACGGTAATTCCCGACAGCAATTTTGAACAAGAACTAATTAACCTTGGAATTGATTCTGAGGGAATTTTAGACAATCAAATACTAACATCCGATGCCAACAGTCAACAAGGAAACTTAGTCCTTATAAATAAAGGAATCAGCGACTTAACAGGTATTGAAGCTTTTACTAGTATAACAGGGCTTAATTTTAGTTACAATGTAGACATTGATAGCGTAGACCTGACTAATTGCACCTTATTACAAACAGTAGAAGGAACAGGCTGCAGCAGTTTGACTTCAATTAATCTTATTGGACTAACCAATCTAACAACAATTAGGCTCCCTTTTGCTAGTTTACTAACCTTAGATGTAAACACGAATGTAGCTCTAAAAGAATTAAACCTTAGGGGAAACCAGTTATCCAGTTTAGACTTAACACAAAACTCAGTTATAGACCAAGTTGATGTTAAAAGCAACGCACTTACTTTTCTAGACTTGCGTAATGGCAATTGTGCAAACATGATACGCTTTGATGCCGATTATAATTCTTGTTTAAAATGTTTATTTATAGACGATGTGACTGACCCAAACCTATGGGATCATAACTATTGGATAATGGACAACCAAACAACTCCCGTTCAAACAGAGGCAGACTGTGCCAACGTTCAGGAGATTCCAGAAGAGTTTTGTCCTGCCCTTGGAGTAAACCCAATAAATAAAATGTCGTTTACCATGTTTCCTAATCCCGTAAATAGCACCTTACATATTGCTATTAAGGAACCTAAAGCCATTTTAAACATTTGCAGTATGACAGGAAAAATTATTCTAACAGAAAACTTACATCAAAGTGAGAATGTAATAAATGTTTCTTCCTTGGCTACTGGAATGTATTTAGCCAGAATAGAATCAGATAAGGGTATTGAAACTAAAAAACTAATTGTTAAGTAACTTTAGAACTAGAACAAAAAAAAGAGCAATTAGTAAATTGCTCTTTTTTTTAACTTTAATTTTAAACCAAGTTATTTCTTTTTGTTCACTTCATTAATATATTTTTCCAAGGCCATAGTCATAGATGGTGTATCTGGTGCTGGAGCAGCAATATCTACTCTTAAACCCTTATCTTCTGCCGCCTTAACGGTGGTATTACCAAATACCGCAATGCGCGTCTTGTTTTGTTTGAAATCCGGGAAATTATGAAATAATGAATCTATTCCAGACGGACTGAAAAACACTAAAATATCGTAATAAACATCAGCTAAATCAGACAAATCGCTAATAACTGTTCTATAAAAAACAGCCATTTTCCAATTAATGTTCAATTCGTCTAAAATTCTAGGAACTTCAGGTTTTAACTTATCTGTTGTAGGTAATAAAAAAGTTTCGTCCTTATATTTTTTAATTAAAGGCGATAGTTCCGCAAAATTACGCTTTCCAACATAAATTTTACGCTTTCTATAAACTACATATTTCTGAAGGTAATAAGCTACTGCTTCCGATTGGCAAAAATACTTCATAGTATCAGGTACTTTAAAGCGCATTTCTTCTGCTACTCTAAAGAAATGATCCACAGCATTTCTACTAGTCAAAACGATGGCTGTATAATTTTTCAAATCAACTTTTTGAACTCGTATCTCCTTGGCATCAACTCCTTCAACGTGAATAAAAGGTCTAAAGTCTATTTTGACTTTTTGCTTTTCCTGTAGATCAAAGTAAGGCGAATTTTCTATTTTAGGTTCAGGTTGAGACACTAAAATTGTTTTCACTTTCATAGGCAAGTATGTTTTAAGCTTTGTTTTCTATAAGAACCTTATATAAAATTACATATGGCCCAATTTCGAGTGTGCAAAGATATAAAATAAAATAGAAAAAATCTCCTTTAATTAAATTAAGATTCGACTTGTAGGAATCAAGCAAACCTATAATGTTTACAAGCAACAACAGAGTAATTATACTTAATATAATTGTTTTATTTGGACTAATTCCATACAACAAAATGACATTGACGGGAATTAACAACAGCCCTAAGAAGTTTTTATAACTGGTTTTTTGGAATAAGTACCTATCTATTAGATTATCAATACTAAAAAGACTTCCTAACAACCTCTCTAAAAGCACTTTAATTAAAATAAAAGCACCAATTCCAAAACTAAGTTTTAAAATAAAGGAAGTCGATATTTCCAGAGGTTCAAATAAAACTGAATAGCTGATAAAACTAAAAATTACACTAGAAAATAGCAGGTTCAGAAATAACAGACTATCAAACAGATCAATAAATCGTTGGTCTTTGGAATATATCTTTAAGTAACTTGAATTAATTAAAATGGCAACAAACTGATTAAATCTCTTCTCGAACAACAGTTTAGCCATAGCAACAAAAACAAGGCCTACTATAATTAAAATAGTAAAAAAATCGTATGAGAAATCAGGACGTAACATTCGGTAAAATTATTACAAAAATTAATACTTAATTCAAGTTTTTAAGAAATATTTAAAAAACAATCTCTTTTAAATAGATTACATTTGTTGAAATTATATACTATTTAATGAGCGACGCCATTGTCATTATTCCAACCTATAATGAAATCGAGAATATAGAAGCGATTATAAAAGCTGTATTCTCTCAAAACAAGCCGTTTAACATCTTGGTGGTAGATGACAATTCGCCAGATTTAACCGCTCTAAAAGTAAAAGAATTACAACTTGAATTTAAAGATAAACTATTCCTGTTAGAGAGAGAAAAGAAAACAGGACTAGGAACCGCATATATAGCAGGTTTTAAATGGGCATTGGAACGGGATTACAAATATATTTTTGAAATGGATGCCGATTTCTCTCATGATCCAGGCGACTTAATCAAACTATATAAGGCCTGCCATCAAGGAGGTGCCGACCTTGCCATTGGTTCAAGATATATCAAAGGGGTTAATGTGGTTAATTGGCCCATGAGCCGGATCTTACTTTCGTATTTTGCTTCGAAGTACGTAAGATTTATAACCCGAATGAAAATTGAAGATACCACAGCTGGTTTTGTGTGTTACAAACGACAAGTGTTAGAAACCATTAACTTAGATAAAATTGAATTTATTGGATATGCCTTTCAAATAGAAATGAAATTTAAAGCATATTTAAAAAAGTTTCAAATTGTTGAAATACCAGTAATTTTTACAGATAGACGTAAAGGAAAATCAAAAATGAGTGGAAGCATTATATCTGAAGCCATTTTTGGAGTTATTAAAATGAAATTAAAAAGTATTTTCAATCCGAAATAAACATGAAAACGATACTGATTAAGAATGCAAAAATAGTTAATGAGGGAGCGATTTTTGAAGGAGATATTCTTATTGAAAACGATATTATAAAGGAGGTCTCACATTCCATTAGTGCTAAATCTTCCAATGTAATCATAATTGATGCCGAAGGAAACCATGTTATTCCAGGAGTTATCGACGATCAAGTACATTTTAGAGAACCTGGTTTAACCCAAAAGGCAACTATTGAAACGGAATCGAAAGCAGCTATTGCAGGAGGTATTACTTCATATATTGAAATGCCAAATACCAACCCGCAAACAACAACTCTTGAAGCCTTAAACGAAAAGTTTAATATAGCTGCGGAAACTTCGTATGCTAATTATTCATTCATGTTTGGAGGTACCAACGATAATTTAGAAGAAATTCTAAAAGTAAACCCAAAAGAAGTAGCTGGTTTAAAATTATTTCTAGGCTCGTCTACAGGAAATATGTTGGTGGACAACCCTGAGGTTTTAGAGAAAATCTTTTCAAGTACAGACATGATTATTTCTGTGCATTGTGAAGATGAAGCCACTATACAAGAAAATTTAGAGCACTACAAAAAGGAGTATGGCGATGATATACCAATGAAACTTCATCCTCAAATTAGAAGCGACAAAGCGTGTTATATCTCGTCTTCAAAAGCCATTGAATTAGCTAAAAAAACAGGCGCTAGACTCCATGTTTTTCATGTATCAACAGCTATGGAAACCAAGCTGTTTTCCAATAAAATTCCATTAAAGGATAAAAAAATAACCTCTGAAGTTTGCGTGCACCATTTATGGTTTAGCGAGGAGGATTACGACAGCAAAGGTTCTTTAATCAAATGGAATCCTGCCGTTAAAACTTCCAAGGACAGAGATGGACTTTGGAAAGCCTTGTTGGACGGCAGAATAGATGTAGTAGCTACCGACCACGCACCGCATACCTGGGATGAAAAAAACCAAGTGTACACAAAAGCGCCATCTGGTGGCCCCCTAGTACAACATGCTTTGGTAGCCATTTTAGAGGCCTACCATAAAGGTAAAATTTCATTGGAGAAAATAGTGGAAAAAATGTGCCATAATCCGGCCATACTTTTTCAAATTGAAAAACGTGGCTTTATTAAAGAAGGTTATTTTGCCGATTTAGTTATTGTTAACCTGAACCAACCTTGGACTGTAAATAAGCAAAATATTCTATACAAATGTGGTTGGTCTCCTTTTGAAGGAACAAGTTTCAAATCTAGAGTAACACACACCATCCTGAATGGGGAGTTAGTTTATGAAAACTCAAAAATTAAAGATTCAAAACAAGGAAGAAGACTAACGTTTAACAGATAAAAGGTTTACGAAATGAAAAAAATCATATGGGCATTAACCTTATTTACTTTAATTAGCTCTTGTTCTAATTCTAATAAGCCAAAAAAACCAAAGGATTTAATTCCTAAGGATAAAATGGTCAATATTTTATTGGATGTATCTTTAATCAACTCGGCTAAAGGTCTCAATAAATCAATAATGGAGAATAATGGACTAGTTCCAGACATGTATATATATACAAAACATCAAATAGACAGCCTCCAATTTAAATCCAGTAACAGGTATTACGCATACAACCTGGAGGAGTACGATGACATTATAAAAAAAGTAAACGACAGCTTAAAAACACTAAGAAACAAGTACAATTCCCTAGTAGAAAAAGAAAAAGCTGAAGAAAGAAAGAAGGATTCTATTGAAAAAGCTAAGCGTCCAAGAAAGACCCTCTTAGAAGCTCCGAGCTGGGATAACACGTCATTAAATAAAAACCCTAATGCTCCTTTAAAAAAAGAGTAGATACGGCTTCTATACTTTTATTCAGTGGTTTAAATTGATAATTTAATCGGGTTTTAATTTTATCACTATTGTACTCAGTAGTAGACACCAAAGTACCGGCTATTTGCCTTCCTAAACTTCGTCTCTTTCCCGTCAATTTGTGTTTTAACCAATCTAACCTCCAAGCTATGCTCAGGAGAAAAGGGGTGGCTCTTTTAGTTGGAGCTTGTACTTGTAAGGTAGTAGCAATCAAATCAATAAAATCTTTATACAACCAGTTTTCTGCTACTAAAACAAAACGCTCGTTTTTGACTGAACTTTCCATGAGTTTTATCATGGGCTGCACCACATCAAAAACATCTACATAACCGGTTCCACCTTCCGTATAATAAGACAATCCATTATAAACACGCTTAAAAATATTTCCTGTACCATAATTCCAGATACCAGGACCTATAATAACTCCTGGATTAACTATTACAGCATCTAATCCCTCTTGGGTACCACGCCAAACTTCCATTTCAGCACCGTATTTTGTAATACCATACAAGCTATTATCCGCTTCTGGATTCCAAAGGGCGTCTTCGTCAACCGCAGTTTTGTTTAGAGATTTTCCTAGTGTTGCCACAGAACTGACATAACATAGTTTTTCAACCTTATTGGCAATACACAAGTTGACAATGTTAGCCGTTCCTTCAATATTTGTTTTTCGTAATTCGTGGTATTTATTGGGCTCAAAAGATACAAACGCAGCGCAATGATACACATGGCTCACGTTTTTAAAAGCTTCAATTAATAGGGGAATATCCAATAAATCCACCTGAATCCATTCAATTTTATTAAAATCTTCATCAGGTTGTTTACTGTAATAAGAAAACACTTTTTTTACTACGGATAGTTTCTTTTCATTTCTATAAATAGCTTTTACAGATTCATGCTTTTGTGTTAATTCGTACAATAAGTGCGATCCAACCAATCCTGTACCTCCAGTAACTAATATCATAAAACTAAAGTAAAGAATTATTCCATAAAGAGCCTAAAATTATTCATTGATTTTTATCTTTACCACTTAAAATTAAAACCTAAAAATAATGGCCAATAAATTTGTTGAAGATCTTCGTTGGAGAGGAATGGTTCACGACATCATGCCCGGAACTGAAGAACAATTAAGTAAAGAAAGTACCACTGCATATATTGGTTTTGATCCAACTTCCGACTCCCTTCATATTGGTAGTTTGGTGCCTATTATTTTATTGGTTCACCTAGAAAAAGCAGGTCATAAACCTATGGCTTTAGTGGGAGGCGCAACAGGAATGATTGGAGACCCTTCAGGAAAAAGTGACGAGCGTAATTTACTAAATGAAGAAATCCTAAGTAAAAATGTAGAGGGTATTAAACGTGTGCTTTCACGTTTCCTAGATTTCAATTCAAAGGCTGAAAACGCACCAGTTTTGGTAAACAACTACGATTGGATGAAAACCTTCTCGTTTATTGATTTTGCTAGAGATGTTGGAAAACGAATTACCGTAAACTACATGATGTCCAAAGACTCTGTAAAGAAACGTTTTTCTGGAGAAGAAGGCAGTGTTGGAATGTCTTTTACTGAGTTTACTTACCAATTAATTCAAGGATACGATTTTTACTACCTACACAAAAACTACAATTGCCTTCTACAAATGGGCGGTAGCGATCAGTGGGGGAATATTACCACAGGAACCGAATTGGTACGACGTATGAATGTAGGCGAAGAAACCAAGGCTTTTGCCATGACTTGCCCTTTAATTACCAAGGCAGATGGTTCAAAATTCGGAAAAAGCGAAGGTGGCAACATCTGGTTAGATTCTGATAAAACCTCAGTATATAAATTTTACCAATTTTGGTTGAATACCAGCGATGAAGATGCCGAAAAGTATATAAAAATATTTACTTTTTTAGATAAAGCAACCATTGAAGCCTTAATTGAAGCGCATAAAGAAATGCCACATTTACGTTTACTTCAAAAACGATTAGCTGAAGAAGTAACAAGCTTTGTACACTCTAAAGCAGATTTCGAAAATGCTGAAAAAGCTTCAAATATTCTATTTAGCAATACCTTTAAAGAGGATATAAAAACCTTGGATGAAGCAACCTTTTTAGATGTTTTTGAAGGCGTGCCACAAGCAGAGATTACCCAAGCTGAAATACATGAAGGTTTGGATATGATTGCTGCTTTGTCGGCTAAAACCAACTTTCTTGCATCTAATAGTGAGGCGAGAAGATCCTTAAAAGAGAATGCTGTTTCTGTAAATAAGGAAAAAGTGAATGAAGAATATCTGTTAACGACTGACGACTTAATCAACAATAAATACATCATCCTTAACAAGGGAAAGAAAAACACATATATTATTAAAGTCGTTTAAGAAATAGAAAAGGCCTGATGTTAACATCAGGCCTTTTTATTTTTATAAGAGATGAAGTATCATCCACTCCTCTCCTACCTACAATTTCTTGCAAATTAATCTAAAACTTTAAAGTTACTCCTAGTAGAAAGTTTGTTGTAGCTTGTGGATAGTATCCTGCTCCTTCAATAGTTGTTACTTGGTTTGGATCTGACCAATCATCATCATAGGTGTAATAAAACCCATTAGAGCTGTACTTCTCACCAAATATATTGTTTACTAAACCAGATAATACTATGGTCTTAAAAACGGAATTGGTTTCAATTTCATACATCACATTAAAATCGTTTACAAAGTAACTATCTAATTTGGAAGCTTCAGTATCGGTATTCCCCATATATTGTTCCCCAACATACTTGCTTAACACGGACATTTGCAAGCCTGGTGTTGGTTTAAACACAAATGCGTTTCCAGCGACAATATTTGGAGAAAATGAAATGTTTGTAGACCCAAGATCCACCAGTTCACCATTTAAAGAAACAACAGTCTCCTTCGCTTTATTCGTGCTTAAAGCAACATTTGGATGCACGCTGAATTTATCCGACAGTTTAAAAACAGCATCAACCTCTAACCCTAATCGGTAGCTTTCTCCTGAATTATCTCTTAACGGGCTACCACTATCGTTTATAGCTCCAGTCAACACCAATTGCTCGTTATATAACATATAGTACAAGTTCGTGTTTAGGACGAATGCATCTGACTTATGTCTCCAACCAAGTTCAAAATCGTTTAACTGTTCTGGCTTCACGTCTGGATTACTTTCAAAATCATCTCTATTTGGTTCTCTATTCGCTCTAGCATAAGAAAAATAGATATTATTATTATCATTTAAACTATAGGTAACTCCCGCTTTCGGGTTAAAGAAATTAAATTGTTTATCCACGATAAATGGTGCCACATCAGAATTGGTTCCTGTTGTTTTGTAATTAACATGTCGCGATTGTAAGTCTAAATACAAACTAAAATGATCGTTCAAACGATACTGTGCTTTTGCAAACGCACTGAAATCTGTTTTCTTACCATTTCCATCGTAGTATCTATCTCTTATCATCATGTCGCTAGCATATTGTGCCCAGATAATCTCACCAAAATGATCGCCAGAATAGGAGCTTAAGGAAGTTCCGAAAATAACATCCAACTCGGCATTCTTATAGTTGGCATTCGCATTCAAAACATAAAATTGATTATCCAACCATCTACGTCTAATCAAATCTGTTTTAGTTATGGTTTCTGCTCCAATTACAACATCATCAAATCCGTAATTAGAGAATTTCTGATCTTCTTTGTATTGCTCAAAATAACCTTTCCCTTGAGTATAATTTAAGGCTAAATTGGTAGACCATCTGTTGTTGATGCGTTCATTCCAATGCAACTGATAATGGTCTTGTTGATAATTATCAACCTCATTATCATAAAACTGAATATTTCCATTTTCGTCGGTGTACATCCCTGCAGAATTGAAGGTTCTATCATGTTCTAGAACATAAGGGTCTTCAATACCATTCCACGCTTGATAGGTTTTTTCCTTTCCGCTAAAAGTAATGGCCTTAATCATGGAATTATCTCCCAAATAAGTGGCTTGTAAAAAATAGGATTTGATATCTGAAGAGGCTCTATCTACATAGCCATCGGATTTAATTTTCGATAAACGTCCAGCTATTTCTATACGGTCATTTAGTAAACCTGTACTAAACTTTACGGTATGCTTCCAAGTATTAAAGCTTCCAAAACTATTAGCAATTTCACCTGAGGCTTCATGAGAAACAGCATCAGTAAGCACGTTAACACTTGCTCCAAAAGCACCAGAACCATTAGTTGATGTTCCAACACCACGCTGTAATTGAAGACTTTCTACAGAAGACGTAAAATCGCCTAAATTCACCCAAAAAGTTCCTAATGACTCGCTATCGTTAAAAGGTATTCCATTAATAGTTACATTGGTTGATTGGGCATTTATTCCACGTACGCGAATCCCTGTATAACCTAAACCAGCTCCTGCGTCCGATGTAGTTACTACCGATGGTAAGTAGTTTAATAAAATAGGTAAATCCTGACCTAAATTCCTTTGTTGTAACTGCTCTTTAGTTACGTTGGAGTGTGTAATTGGCGAAGTAGCATTTACGCGCACTGCTTTAACCAAAACTTCATCCAAGGTTTCCAATTTTGTTGAATCTTGCTGTTTTTCTTGTGAAAAAGAAGATATAGTAAACAGTAAAAACAGAAGGAAAATTTGAGAATTCTGTCTTGTTTTAAATGACAGGTTGTTGAATAAAAGTTTCATCCGATAAAATAAATTTATACGAATAAAAAGAGGCTATTATTCTTTGTTAGTTTTTAATTTTTTTTGAAATAATCTTACCCGAATTTTATAATTCCTATTAAGGACTTCATTATTTCTTCCCTAAACAGCATTACCTGTTCTAGGTTCATTGGGTATGATCTCAGCCGATAATAGGCACCCCTTTTTGAGAACGCTGCAAAGATAGTTATCGATTAAGAATTAACAAGTAAGAATCAAGAATAAATTAGTCTAAGCTAGGAGGTTTCCTATTTGCTTTCTTATCAGCTTGTTGCTTCTTTTTAGATAAGCGTTTTAATTTAACACCTCTTGGAACCTTGGTTGGTTTTCTCTTTTTTGGCTTTATCAAGCTCAGTTTTATTAGTTCTAAAAAGCGTTTTACTACTAATTCCTTATTTTTATGTTGACTCCTGCTCTCGTCACCTTCTAAAATAAGGACACCTTCTTTGGTTAATCTGTTCGCTAAATTTTTAAACAACAAAACACGTTGTTCTTCCGAAAAAACTAGAGAATTGGTCAAATCGAAATTCAAAACTATTTTCGACGACACTTTATTGACATGTTGTCCCCCTGCTCCAGAACTTCGAATAGCCTTGAACCTTAATTCAGAGATAAGTAGAGCTTCATCAAACATGTTATTTTACTTGATGGGTAGGCTTCAGTAAATCTGTAACCGTTTTTACCGGGTTAAAAGTAATTAATGGTACTTCAACAAAAATAGTATTCCAATTAGCCATACTCCCATTCCAAAGCCCAGGTAATTCTAAAGCTTTTAACTCTTTTCCTGCTTTAGTTTTCATGGTAATAAACGCTGTTTTATGATCAACAAACTGCTCTAAGTCAAAACTATTTCCTTTATAATCTTTAATTCCACAAACCAAGTCTACTGGGTTAAAATGGGTGGCGTGATTTAAAATATTGTTTTGGAGCTCATCCTTCTTATTTATTTGAGCAGATTCTACAATTTGCAATGAAATTTGACCACTTTCATCTTTTACCCAAAAAGGACCTCCTCCTGGCTCTCCTTCATTTTTTACCATTCCACAAACACGGATGGGTCTGTTTAATTTCCCTTTTAAATATTCTATTTGATGTTCGGGTGCATATTTCTCATATTCTGAAGAAATTACTACATTCATTTTTTTGGTTAAAAACATGGCAATTCCCACTAAATCAGCTTCAGAAACATCCTTTTTCTCTAGGTTTTCAAGATAACTGAAGGCTTTTGCTTGAATTTCTATTAAAATTCCCGCTAACATTTTTTTATACCTACTTAACTCTTCATCATATTTTCCAACCACCACATTATCAATATTTTTAATAAAGATAATATCCGCATCTAAATCGTTTAAGTTTGAAAGCAAAGCACCATGGCCAGAAGGTCTAAACAGCAAACTACCATCGTCTTCCCTAAACGGTTTATTCTTTAAAGTAACAGCAATAGTATCAGTAGCTTCTTTTTGGTATGAAAAAGAAATTTCAAATTGGGTTTTCGTTCGCTGCTCAACTTTACTTTGGACGTTCTTAAATTCTTCTTCAAAAATATCTTTGAATTTTTCTGAAATAGTATAATGTACATTCGCCTTATTATTAGTTGAAGCATACAGAGCAGCTTCAAACAAATGCTCTTCAAAAGCTGTTGCGGTCTGATCTTTATATATGTGAAATGGCAACAAACCTTTTGGATAAAGGCCAAAGTTTAATTTATCTTCATCTAACATGGTTTTCACAAACATATAATGTTGTTCATCCACTGAAGATTTATAATACTCTGGATATACTTTTTCAATTTCGGTTAAAACAATTTTATAAAAAGGCAGTTTTTCTAGTCCTACAAAAAACACCGCCAACAAGGTCTCTTTTGTTCTATTTATATACGCGTTTACAGTTTCTTCTTCTGGATTATAATCTGCTATAAAACTAAATAGAGATTTAAACATACGTGTGGCTGCACCAGAAGCCGGAACAAATTTCAAAATGGAATACCCGTTTCTTTTGGAGTCAAACAATTGAATGGAAGCTGCTTTCTCCTTTTCTGAAAGTTTTAAAATTCCATTGTTAATAGTTGCCGCAGAATGCAAGTTTATAAAAGGCAACCCTGTTTTAAACAAATCAATTTGGGATTTAACTTTTTCTACGTTCAGCCCCTTATTTTTAATCTGTATGATGTCTTTGTCTTTAAACATTCAGCTAACTTTTAATAATTCATTTATATGTTTTATGGCAATTTCCATCCGATGGGCCAAGCTTCCTTTCAATAACACATAAGGAAGGTTGTTTTCTATCAAAGCAGATTGGAACGCATTAAACATGTCTAATCTCTCATTGGGTTTATCTCGAATACCGTCATCTTCCCATGGAATATCAATATTAGTTAAAAAATAGAGATTATATTCATTTTTTTTAGCGTATCTGTTCAATATTTCAGGAGAATACCCATTGTAATAGGCCTGACTATACACTTTAGTCTCTAGTAAATTGGTGTCGCAAATCAATAAATTATCTACTTGTTTTGCCATAGAATTCTCTAAGTTCATTTGCCCAATAGCAATAGGTAAAACATCCTCTTGGGTTAAACCTTCATTATTTTTCGCCTTTTCTTCGGCATAGGTTCTTGAGAATTCAGGTACCCAAAGCGTTTTATAATGCTCCGCTAATTGCTTGGCTAAAACAGTTTTTCCAGTTGATTCTGGACCAAATAAAACTACTTTTATGCAGCTACTGTCTTGTTGTTTAAGAGCTTCTTCCATGCTAGATATCCATATATTGCAATTACTGTAAATCCTAAATATTGTAAACTGGTAAAAGTAAATCCTTTATAAAAATATAGCGGAATTGAAATTAAATCGCCAATAATCCAAAAAATCCAGTTTTCCACCTTTCTTCTTGCCATGAGCCACATTCCTACAAAGAAAACAGCTGTTGTTAAAGTATCTACATAAGCCACCCAACTGGTCCACATATTAAAAGTATTATAAACAACAAACACAAATACTAAGGTTGCTAAAAATATCCAAGCACTTGTAATTCTCTCCTTTTTTGTAGTAAATGAAACAGGGGTAACCTGGGTAGCATTCACCTTTCTAGTCCAAATATACCAACCATAGATACTCATAATAAAATAATAGGCATTAATCATCATATCGCCCAATAATCCCCATTTTAAAAGTAAATACACAAAAATACTAGTACTAATAAGCCCTGTTGGAAAAACCAAGATGTTATTCTGCTTAGAAAACCAAACAGAGAGAAACCCGAAAATAACGGCAATTATTTCTAATGCAATATCCATGGTATCATAGCTTGCATATTGCTCGAAGAAAAAGTTAAAAATTTGGTTCATAATCGCTTCTATCAGTTTTCACAACTTTCATGGTTAAAACACATATATTTTGCTCTTGGAACGACTTAAGTATCTGAGCAGATAAAAACGGCATCAATTCATGATAATCTCCAAAAATTTGAGTGCTTAATGGGTTTTCCAAAACGGTAAATTTAGAATCTCTTAAAGCCTTTATAAAATTTACAACATGGATTTCGTAATCGTCTTGTAGTGGCGATAAGGTTAAGTCAACTGATATTCTCATAATATATTACCTGAATTTCAGGATTTTAAATTATACTTTTCTAATTAAAAAAAACTTTAGATTGGCTTCTCTTTCAACCAACAACCAAATTTATCTTTTTATACATCCTAGTTAAAAGTGATAGCATTATTAGCATTTGAGGTCTTCAAAAAAACTAGCATCATCCTCAAAAGCAGTACCAATGACGACCAAGTCTGCACCGGCCTGATAAGCTTCCTCCATTTGTTGTTTTGTTCTAATGCCGCCTCCAACAATTATTGGAATAGTTAAATCGTTTTTCACTTTCCTTATAATTTCAGAATCAATGGGCATTAAAGCACCACTTCCCGCTTCTAGATATATTAATTTCATCCCTAACAACTCCCCTGCCTTTGCCGTATCAACTATCTCTTGACTATCAATTTTAGACATAGGTAGTGTGTCTGTTACTTTTTGAACCGCAGTTTCTTTACCGTTTTCAATTAAAAGATAGCCTGTTGGAATAACCTCCAATACAGTGTTTCTTAATTTTGAAACCGAAGCTACTTGCTTACCAATTAAATACTCTGGATTTCTACCTGAAATTAAAGATAGAAACAACAAAGCATCTGCCTGATCTGTTATTTGAGTTACATCTCCTGGAAAAATTACGAGAGGTAAAGTTGTGTGCTTTTTTATTTCTGAAACCAGTTCCTCCGTGGCAAAATCGGCTACGGTACTTCCTCCAACAAAAATATGTGTTGTCACAGAATCATTCACCTTTTTAATGAACGCAGAAACTAGCTCAACACTCATTTTATCAGGATCGATTAAAACAGCTAACAGCTTTTCTTGTTTAGAAATGGCTTGCAGTAAATGGCTATAAATATATTTATTAGTCACAAATAATTATTAAGATGGCAAAGCGTAAGCACAAGTAAATCCTTCAAATTCAAAAAACTCTGTATTGAATCTGTGTTTTCTGTTTTGATAGTCAATCCAAGCAACCGTAGATGCTTCTTCCAAGGTAAATGGTATAACTAGTGTGTGCTGCAAAAAACTCAAGCCTGGCGTGGCAAAGAGTTTATACAACGACTCCTTAATACACCAAATTACGGTCAGTTTATTGATGTAATCTGCTTCGTCTTTATTCAAGTATTGAAACTCATATTCCATAAATTTATGTGCTATTACACCAATTTTTTCACGCTGCTTTTCAATGTCTATCCCAACTTTAAAATCGCTTACAATAACCCCAGAAAAAGTAAAAGAGTGAGTAATAGAAATATATTTCCCGTCTTTTAAATGTGGTTTACCATTTTCGTCATAGTACAAATCGTCATCGGTATAACCAAACTCTGCTAGCAAATGTCTTACACTTAAAAACCCTCTTTGGTGCAGCTCACTTTTCATCCTTAAAACACGTTCCATATTTTCAGGTTTAAGTGTAACTGCTTGTAATAACTGCTCATAGGATTCTGTAATCTTCCAGATTTTAACAGTCGTTTGAGGATTAAGACTTAAGGTTTTATAAAGAGGCATTTAATTTTCTAAAAGTTATTAGTTATCTTTGCATCGCCGAAGGCGAA
Source organism: Xanthomarina sp. (assembly GCF_035306605.1). Lineage (NCBI taxonomy): Bacteria > Pseudomonadati > Bacteroidota > Flavobacteriia > Flavobacteriales > Flavobacteriaceae > Xanthomarina > Xanthomarina sp. The sequence continues at coordinate 29,582 of NZ_DATGNR010000066.1, forward strand.
TTCAATGTTTTAATCTAGCGAATTTAATGATTTTAAGTGCTAAACCAAAAATGTTGACTTTAATAAAAATAAAAGAAATTTAGAAAGAATGAATACAAAAACCGTTGCATACGTACCGAATAAAGTGAAAGACATCTCGCTTGCTGATTGGGGAAGAAAAGAAATTGAATTAGCCGAAGCAGAAATGCCGGGACTAATGAGTCTTCGTGAAGAGTACAAAGATTCTCAACCTCTTAAGGGAGCTAGAATTGCTGGGTGTTTACATATGACCATCCAAACCGCAGTTTTAATTGAAACTTTACAAGCTTTAGGTGCTGAAGTTACTTGGAGTTCTTGTAATATTTTCTCTACTCAAGATCAAGCTGCTGCGGCTATTGCAGCAACTGGAACTGCTGTTTACGCATGGAAAGACATGACTGAAGAAGAGTTTGATTGGTGTATAGAGCAAACCTTGTTTTTTGGTGAAGAAAGAAAACCTTTAAACATGATTTTAGATGATGGTGGAGACTTAACCAACATGGTTTTAGACAGATACCCTGAACTTGCCGCTGGAATTAACGGGCTTTCTGAAGAAACTACAACAGGAGTTCATAGATTATACGAACGTGTAAAAGCGGGAACTCTACCAATGCCAGCAATTAATGTAAACGACAGTGTTACGAAATCTAAATTTGATAACAAATACGGTTGTCGTGAGAGTGCTGTAGATGCAGTTCGTCGTGCAACAGACATTATGATGGCTGGAAAACGCGTGGTTGTATGCGGATACGGTGATGTTGGTAAAGGTACAGCTGCTTCTTTTAGAGGAGCCGGTAGTATTGTAACAGTTACTGAAATCGATCCAATTTGTGCACTACAAGCTGCCATGGATGGTTTTGAAGTTAAAAGACTTGAAACTGTTGTTGCCAATGCTGATATAATTATTACTACAACTGGAAACAAGGATATCGTTCGTAGCGAACATTTCGAAGCTATGAAGGACAAAACCATCGTTTGTAACATTGGACATTTCGATAATGAAATCGATATGGCTTGGTTAAACAAAAACTATGGTCACACTAAAAACACCATCAAACCTCAAGTTGATAAATATACTATTGATGGAAAAGACGTGATTATTTTAGCTCAAGGGCGTTTAGTTAACCTAGGTTGTGCAACAGGACATCCAAGTTTTGTTATGAGTAACTCGTTTACAAACCAAACTTTAGCACAAATAGAACTTTGGACAAATAAAGAGGCTTACAAAAATGAGGTATATATGTTACCGAAACATTTAGATGAAAAAGTAGCTCAATTACACTTAGCAAAAATTGGTGTAGAATTAACAGAGCTTCGTGAAGATCAAGCTAAATATATTGGTGTAGAAGTTGAAGGACCATTTAAACCTGAATACTACCGTTACTAAATACCTTTAAGAAAAGGAGTTTCCATTTCTTAAAATAAAATATAAAATCCCAAGCAGTCCTTGCTTGGGATTTTTTTTATTTAAAAACTAATTATGTCACAAGGAACTAATAATATATAAGGTAGGAAAGCTCTGTTTTAGTCTAGTATCTGAGAAATAAAAAACCGCCTTACCAAGATGTATTATTGAAGAACTTGTTTTTCATAATACAGCAATTTCTTGTAAGACGACAAAAACAAAAAACCCTTTCTGTTTCCAGAAAGGGTTTTAATAATTGAGTAAAGAAACTGTTTCTTAAGCCTCAAAAGGCTCAACAGAAACATAAGATTTGTTGTCTTTTTTCTTTGTAAATTTAACTAGGCCATCTACTTTAGCGTGTAAAGTGTGGTCTTTTCCAGCATACACATTCTCACCTGGTTTATGTGCAGTACCTCTTTGTCTAACGATAATGTTACCAGCTATTGCAGCTTGGCCACCGAATATCTTTACACCTAAACGTTTCGATTCCGAATCTCTACCGTTTTTCGAACTTCCGACTCCTTTTTTATGTGCCATTGTCTTAAGGTTTTATTTTATTAATATTTAATGAAATGAAAATTACTTTTCAATTCCACCGTCTAATTTATCTTGTAATTCTTTTAGTTCATCCCACTTACCATCAGCAGCTAATTGCGCTTGTTTTGGCCAAGTTTCTGTAACTATGTGAGCTAATCTTGAACTAGCTTCAGTTAAAACAGTGCTTAATTCTTCAGGAGTTGCTTTTGCAACTTTAGCAAAAGTATCGTATCCTGCATTAACCAATGCTTCAGCAGCTTTTGGTCCAGCACCTTCAATTTTCTTTAAATCATCTGCTTTAGCAGTTGATTTTTTAGGAGCAGCCTTTGGCGCTTCTTTTTTAGCTTGAGCAGCTGGTTTAGCTCCAGAAGCTACTATGCTTTCAATAACGATTTCAGTTAAAGATTGTCTGTGTCCGTTTTTCACACGGTAACCTTTACGTCTTTTCTTTTTGAAAACGATAACTTTATCACCTTTAAGGTGCTTTAAAACTTTGGCTCCTACTTGAGCTCCGTTTATAGCCGGGGCGCCTACAGTTACTTTGTCTCCATCAGCTACTAAAAGTACATTGTCAAAAGACACTTGTTTTCCTTCTTCTGTTGCTAAACGGTTTACAAAGACTCTTTGGTCTTTTTCAACTTTAAATTGATGCCCTGCTATCTCTACAATTGCGTACATAGCGTAACGTTTATTAATTAATTTGATTAAAATATATGTGCTTATCTAATAGAAAGCGGGTGCAAATATACTGCTAAAATATTAAACTACAAACGTTTTATTTGTTTTGAGGAACATTTTTACTGATTTTAAAAATCTGCATAAACGTTAAGGTAAGAATTGTGGTAGAAGACAAACCCTCTATCAGGATAACAAAAATTAAAATACCACCCCCATGACCATAGTCTTGAAACCAACCTTTTAAAAGGTAATTCATGAATTCAACGTCTAAATGAAACATGTAAACACCCATAAATAGAGCAAATACAAAGGTAGCCAGAAAGCCGGTTAGCAAGCCTGTTTTAAACCCATTTATATAGGTGAAATCGTCTCCCACTAAAATTTTATACTGCCTAATAACCGTAAAAATACCAAAAGCCATAAATATACCATTAGATAATCTAAACCAAGGATTATGATGCAAACCCATAAGTTTTAAGATTAAAAAATACGCAATAAGCAATACGGCAGTAATCAAACCATATTTAATCGAGATTTTAGCTGATGTATTCATTTTTTATGGTTTTGATAAGTTTTACTAAATTTCGTAATAATTTTCTTAAAAGCATAATTTTTAATGAAAAATATCACATAATTCACACACAGACACTAAATTAGCTATTTAAAACCAACAAGCATTTCTAATTCTTTTAAAATTTTCACTCTAAAAATCTTTTGCAAGGGTAAAACACATAAATTTCTCATTCTTAATGTAAAAAACACTATTTATTCTTATTTTTGTATCTAAATTAATTTTTAAATAAAAATGACAACATTCAAAAATATTATCGGTTTAGTGATGTTAACTGTGTTTATATCAGCTTGCAAAAACGAAGCTACCCCTGAAATAAAAACCGTTGAGATTGAAACCACTTCAAAAACGGCTAATTCATTAGATCCGAATGCTACTTATGCGAAAGCAGAATTCACTATTGAAGGAATGACCTGCGCTATGGGCTGTGCAAAAACCATTGAAAAGAAAATGGCTAATATGGAAGGCGTAAAATCAGCAACTGTAGATTTTGACAAAAAATTAGCTATGGTAGAATACGACGAAGCTAAAGTTACTCCAACTTCATTAGAAGAAGTAGTTAAAAAAGCGGGAGACATGTATTCGGTAACAGACATGCACCCAGTAGATGCCTTTGGCGAAAAGAAATCTTGCGATAAAGATTGCAAAAAAGCATGTTGTGCAGATAAAAAAGCAGAAGCAACAGAAGCAACAGGCGAGAAAAAAATGGCATGTAAAGAAGATTGTAAAATGGCTTGCTGCGCAGATAAAGCCAAAGCCTAATTTTCTTAAAGCATATTTTTAAAAAAGCATCTCTTTCTAACACCTTAGAAAAAGGTGCTTTTTTTTACACTAAATTTTAAGTTTTTTACACCATAATATATAGTATACAATTTAACTAGCCATTAATTAAGTAGAAATAGCTCAATTAATACCACCAAATGGCATGACTTTATATACACTAGGGACTACCCTATAAATATAAGGGCTACCCGGAATTTTTCTCTCAGAATCTTTCTATATCCTGATTCACAAAGTTTTCCATATTTCTAGGGGCAAAAAAAAGATATAAACAAAGTTATCAAAAATAAGTTTCCACACTGTTTGGTAATCAAATATATAATCGTAAATTTGCAAACTCTTTTAAAGAGAGGAATGTTTAATCTATCATGCATCGCGCGTGATAAAAAATTTAATAAGTGTGGACACAATAAGCTACAAAACAATTTCAGCAAACAAAGCTACTGTTAATAAAGAGTGGGTTTTAGTTGATGCTGAAGGTCAAAGCCTAGGGCGTTTATCTTCTAAAGTTGCAAAACTTTTAAGAGGAAAACATAAGCCTAACTTCACACCACATGTTGACTGTGGAGATAACGTAATTGTTATCAATGCAGAAAAAATCAACTTAACTGGAAAAAAATGGGACGATAAAACTTACATTCGTCACACAGGTTACCCAGGTGGTCAAAGAAGTTTAACTGCTACAGAATTGTTTGGAAAAGATCCAGCAAGATTAGTAGAGAAATCAGTAAAAGGAATGCTTCCTAAAAACAAATTAGGTGCAGATTTATTCCGTAATTTAAATGTTGTTGTTGGAACAGAGCACACACATGCTGCTCAAAAACCAAAAACAATTAACCTAGAAGAATTCAAATAACATGGAAGTAATTCACAAAATTGGTCGTAGAAAGACGGCTGTTGCTCGTGTGTATGTTGCCGAAGGAAAAGGAAACATCACGATTAATAAAAAAGACTTAGCTGTTTATTTTCCTACTGCTACTTTGCAGTATAAAGTAAACCAACCTTTAGCTTTGACTAACAATGATGGCAACTTTGATATTACAGTAAATGTATATGGAGGTGGTATTACAGGTCAAGCAGAAGCAATCCGTTTAGGTTTATCTCGTGCTATGTGCGAGTTAGATCCAGAAAACAGATTAACTCTTAAACCTGAAGGTTTATTAACTAGAGATCCAAGAATGGTAGAGCGTAAGAAATTCGGTCAGAAGAAAGCTCGTAAGAAATTCCAATTCTCTAAACGTTAATTTATCTTCAACAAGATGGCACAACTTTATAACAAGCTTATCCATCTTGTTGAAAAAAAACAAAAAAATAACTCAGTTATTGTTGTCCATGATTTCTCTAAATTATAGAAATCAGGATTTAGTTTAGCATCTAAATGGTTCAGGCGATTTTTTCTATAAAAGACCACTAAACCATTGCTAATTCAACAGAACGTAAACTATTACAAAATGGCAGTAGAAGTAAAAGACTTACTTGAAGCAGGTGTACACTTTGGTCACCTTACGCGTAAATGGGATCCAAACATGGCCCCTTACGTATATATGGAGCGTAATGGCATCCATATTATAAACTTATACAAAACAGCAGCAAAATTAGAAGAAGCTGGAGATGCACTTGCTAAAATTGCAGCTTCAGGTCGTAAAATCTTATTTGTTGCGACAAAAAAACAAGCAAAAGATATCGTTGCTGAAAAAGCAGGAAACATCAACATGCCTTACATTACTGAAAGATGGCCAGGTGGGATGTTAACTAACTTTGTTACTATTAGAAAAGCAGTTAAGAAAATGGCTACTATCGATAGAATGAAGAAAGATGGTACCTTTAATTCTTTATCTAAAAAAGAGCGTTTACAAGTAGATCGTCAACGTGCTAAATTAGAGAAAAACTTAGGTTCTATTAGCGACATGACTCGTTTACCAGCGGCTTTATTTGTTGTAGACATTAAACGTGAACACATTGCAATTGCAGAAGCTCAAAAATTAAACATTCCAATTTTTGCTATGGTAGATACTAACTCTGACCCACGTCAAGTTGACTATGTTATCCCAGCAAACGATGACGCTTCTAAATCAATCAACAAAATCTTAACTCACGTTACAGATGCAATCGCTAATGGTTTAGCTGAAAGAAAAGCTGAAAAAGAACCATCTAAAGATGCTCCTGTTTCTGAGAAAAAATCTGCTCCTAAAAAGAAAGCAGCTCAAGACGAGGAAGAATAAAATAAAAAAGTAACACAACATTAATAAGTCGTTTATTCTTTTCTTTCTAAAAGTGAGATTAAACGACTTTTTTAAATATTAAATATAAAAGCTATGGTAAAAATTACAGCAGCAGAAGTAAATAAACTAAGACAATCCACAGGTGCAGGAATGATGGATTGCAAAAAGGCTCTAGTTGAAGCAGAAGGAAATTTTGATAAAGCCATTGAAGTTCTACGTAAAAAAGGACAAAAAGTAGCAGAAAAAAGAGCAGATCGTGAAAACTCTGAAGGAGCTGCTATTGCTAAAATAAACGATGATAATACTGTTGGTGTTGCTATTGTTTTAGGATGTGAGACAGATTTTGTTGGTAAAAACGAAAACTTCGTAGCATTGGCAAACCAATTAGCTGAAAAAGCCATCAATTTCGATACTAAAGAAGATTTCTTAGCATCTGATTTTGGAGGTATGACAGTAGCTGAAAAATTAGTAGAACAAACAGGAGTTATTGGTGAGAAATTAGACATCACTGCTTTTGAAAAATTAGAAGCACCTTACGTTGGTTCTTATGTTCATATTAATAAGATTGCGGCTTTAGTTGGATTATCTACTAAAGTTGATAAAGCTGAAGAATTAGCAAAAGACCTATCTATGCAAGTAGCTTCTATGGGAGCAACTACATTATCTTATAAAGATTTTGATCCTGAGTATATTGCTGCTGAAACAGAAGCAAGAATTGCAGTTATTGAAAAAGATAATATCGAATTAGGTCGTTTAGGTAAAACTCTTAAAAATGTACCTAAATACATTTCTATGGCTCAATTAACTCCAGAAGTATTAGCTCAAGCTGAAGAAGATGCTAAAGCTGAATTAAAAGCTGAAGGAAAACCAGAACAAATTTGGGACAGAATCCTTCCAGGTAAAATGGAGCGTTTCATTTCAGATAACACCACTTTAGATCAAGAAAAATGTCTGTTGGATCAAAAATTCATTAAAGACGATAAGCAATCAGTTTCTGATTATGTAAACTCTTTTGGTGATGTTTCAATTACAGGTTTCAAACGTGTTTCTTTAGGATAATAAATTCTCGCAATAGCAAGAATAACTTAATATATCAAACCACTACTCTTTTATAGATGTAGTGGTTTTTTTATTTGCTACAAATTATAAGCAATTGAGAACATAATAATACTTGGTAAAATATAGGTTTTGGTATCTGAAATAATATATGCAGAAAACCTGTTGTTAAAATTGTTGTTTTAAAAATTTTCAGTTTATTCAGTTTTAGTTAAAATCCAAGTTAACTTGAGGCTTTGTCTTTTAACTATTAAAAAATCAGCGCTGATTTAAATTGCAACTTTATCAATAAAACTACTTTTATAACTGAATAAAAAAACCGTATTTTTCTAGATCTTTTCAAACATATTTTTAAAAAAACTATTCATGCAAGGGTTTTAAAACAATTTGTACAGTTCATCGAAAAGTTGTAAAACCATTACGGTTTTACCGATACTTCAAGTGTTTTCTGAAAAAACGTTGAAAAATGAGACATAAATTTTAGTCATACTACAATTGGATTAAAGATATCGTTTTGTGTCATAAATCTCATTTTATAATAAATTCAAAAAATAAAAAAATTATGTAGCTTTGCACAACCATTTATTTCTATTTACAGAAATAATATTCATCTAAAACACACATGAAATACAAAAGGATTCTTTTAAAATTATCAGGCGAGGCCCTAATGGGGAACAGACA
>NZ_DATGNR010000067.1:0-45871 GCF_035306605.1 Xanthomarina sp.
ACTACGAATCCATTTAATTATAATTATTGGAGTTCACCTGTAAATAGAGGAGGAGCTTGGCAAATTGGAAATTTAGAGCAAAAAGAAGGTTCCGTAATTTTTAATGCTGCTCATACTCCCCCTGTGTCAACTACCAATCCAGTTACAATAAGTAGTAGATGGCTGTATACTTATGACGCATCTGAGCTCTATAATAATGGAATAACAGAGTGGGTTCGAATTAATAAAGATACACCAATTAAGCCTGGTATAGGTTATACTATGAAAGGATCTAAACGAGGAGACACGTATAATTCTAATTTAACTGAAGAATATGTCTTTTCTGGTCGAGCAAATAGCGGTGAATATATTCATGCAGCTGTTAATAACAACGATTTTTTAATTGGTAACCCATATCCATCTGCATTAAATGCTGAGCAATTTATTATTGATAATTTGGATGTAATTGATGGGACCTTACATTTTTATGAGCACTTTGATGCTAATAATACGCATGTTTGGAGGAATTATCAAGCAGGATATGCTTCTATTAACCTGATGTCAGAGACAGCTGCACCTAAATATACCGATGCAGGAGGGTCTAAAGGTGCGCCAACTAAGTACATTGCAGTCGGTCAAGGTTTTTTTGTAAATATTGACTATAAAGGTGTTGATAATGGTCTGCGAACAATCAAATTTAATAACGCTCAACGCGAATTTGCTAAAGAATCTAATGGAGGTTCTGTTTTTTACAAGAATGAAAATTCTAATGAAATTATAGATAACAGAACTAAATTTTGGTTGCATTTTACAGATGAAACAGGTAGAGCAAGAGAGATAGCTTTAGGTTATGATGAAAGAGCATCTATAGGTTTTGATAGAGGGTTTGATGCTATTGATTTTAGTGATTTTCCAGATAGTATGTTATGGTATACACCTGAAAACTTATTAGTCATTCAAGGTTTAAATAGTTTTAGTGTAGAAGATGAAATACCGTTAGCTATAAAAATTACAACTCCGGGCATCTATACTATTGGACTAGATAGAATGTTAAATTTCCCAGAAAATACACCAATTTATTTAAAGGATAACCTAAATGGTAGCTTTTATAATTTAAAAATTGATTCTGTGTCTATTCCTTTTGAAGCGGGCACATTTAATAATAGATTTTCTATAGTATACCAAAGAGATGCTTTAGGGATGCCAACCTTAGAGGAAAATCAGTCAGTATATGTGAAATTCAACAAAAACACCGATACAGTTACATTGTTAGGAATTGACAATTTAAATGAGGTTAAAACCGTATACATGTATGCTATGGATGGAAAGCAGGTTAGATTATATGAAAATATAGAGTCTAAAGCTTTTGATGTATCTCATTTAAATGATGGAGTTTACATTTTAAAACTTGAAATGTCCTCTGGGGCAATCAAAAACATCAAGTTTGTAAAGTATTAAAATATCAAATATCAAATATTTCAGACCTTTCAGATTCTTAAAATTTGAAAGGTCTTTTATTTTAGTTGTGTAAAATTGGTTATTTACCAATCATTCCCTGCCAACGAAGTTTTCTAATAAATTTGCCTTGTGCTTCAGAAACTAGAAAAGGAAGTTTTTCTCCTTTCGCTTTAAAAAAGCCTTCCATATAATCTATAAATAGTTTAGAGCTTCTTTTTTTATACGCCAATTTTAATGCCGAAATAAGTGTGATTATAAAACCATAACGCATTTTATACATGGCCTCGCCTTGTAGATGTTTAGAGGCTTTATTATAGCTGGTTCCTGTAGGTTTTAAATGTTTTACATGAAGCGTTTCGTCGGTTAGTAACTCCCATCCATAGAATTTAGCAAGTAGCTCATCAACGGTGTCCCAACCCATAGATGGTTTTAGTTGTCCTATTTGTTTAAAGCATTCTTTTCTGTAGGCTTTTAATGCACCACGAATATGATCTTTTCTAGTTAGATTTTCTAAAACCCATGTATTATTTTTTTCAATATAACAAAACCCAGAAGCCATCCCAAGTCTTTCATTTGAATTAAAATGAAATGCTAATCTTTCTAGATAATTAGGTGGGAATATTAAATCTGCATCGAATTTACAAATAACATCGAAGTCATCATCAAGAATTTCAAATCCCTTATAAAAGGCGTTGATAATTTTTGAACCAGGTAAATGCTTGTTAGAAGATGTGCTGTTTACTAGAGAAATCCAATGGTATTTTGAAGTAAATTTCTCAACAAGATCTTTGGTGTTATCTGTGGAATTATCGTTCACTACAACCACTTGTTTCGGCAATAGGGTTTGGCTTACCAAAGAAGCTAAAGTTTGCTTTATATAAGTGTCTTCGTTATGAGCAGGAATAATTATACAGAATTTCATTCAGTAAATCTCAATATAAAATATCCAAATTCCAAAGATTTAGAATATTCGATTAATAAAAGGTTCTGGAAATTGATAAGTTAAATGTTGGCTTTGTTTACTCTTTCAGCATAAACAATATAATATCTAGGAGTAAACCAACGTAAAATAGGTCTGAATCCAATTTTTTTAGTAGGATTGGTCCATTTTTGCCTAGCAATTATTTTCCATCCTGCTTTTTCTAGTAACCAATCAAATTGCCAATCTTCAAACTCGTGGTAGTGCCTGTCTCGCATATCTGTTTTGCTTCTGTATGCCGAAGAAAACCATAGGTTTAATGGAACACTGGCTACAAGTTTATCTGCTTTTATTGCTTTTAAAACAGTAAAAGGGGAGAGAAGATGTTCAAAAATTTCAAAAGCAGTTACTACGTTAGCTTTTGATTTTTCAATAGTTGAGGTGTTGACGTCTAAATCTTCGCCCTTAGTGTTTTCAACTTTAAAACCATGGTTTTTCATGATTTCTGTAAACGGATTTTCAACACCTAAATCTAGAATGTTAGAATTCGGTGAAATGTGTTTCTCTAAAAAAGTAGCAGTTAGTTTAAAACGCTTATTGGGATATGTTTTTTCGTACATTATTTTGAAATATTATCAAAAGAAGTTTTAATTCCTTTTATAAGTGCTGAGCTAAACCCACTATGCTCCATTTCATTTAACCCTGCAATTGTACATCCTTTAGGGGTGGTAACCTTATCGATTTCAGCTTCTGGATGATTTCCGTTTTTTATAAGTAATTCCGTTGCTCCTCTTACGGTTTGTGTGGCAATTTGTGTTGCGGTTTGTGCATCAAAACCAATTTCAATTCCACCTTGAATCATACCCCTAATAAATCGCAATACATAAGCAATTCCACAGGCGCCTAGTACTGTTGCGGCATCCATAAGTTGCTCATTAATTACAAGCGTACTTCCTAACGAATTAAAAATTTCAGAAACTTCTTTAAGTTCTTTTTCAGAAGCGTTTATAGACGCTAAACAGGTTATAGATTCATTAACTGAAGCAGCCGTATTAGGCATTGCTCTAATAATTGAAACCTTTGTTTTAAGTGTTTGAGATATGTTTTCAATAGAAAAGTCGCTCACCACAGAAACTAAAATTGCATTATTAGTAATATGAGAATCAATTTGTATTAGTACTTCTTTTATTTTGTATGGCTTGACCGCTATAATGATGATATCTGATTTTTTTACAGCCTCTAAATTATCACTATGGACAGTAACACCTTGAGTTTTTAAAAAGTTAAGATGCTCTGTTTTATTGCGAGTTACGGTAATATTTGAAGGGTTGTAGTTTTTGCTTAAAAGACCATTTACAATAGATTGACCCAAGTTTCCACCTCCAATAACAGTAATGTTTTTTGACATATTAAAACTTATAAGTGATAGCGTTTATATTCATGCCTGCACCAACACTAGCAAACATAACTATATCTCCTTTGTTGATAGAATGACCTTCAAGTTTTCCTTTTAATATTAAATCTAATAAGGTAGGAATGGTCGCTACACTTGAGTTTCCTAGCTTACCTATGGACATTGGCATAATACCCTTTGGCATTTCCATGTTATAGAGTTTATAGAAGCGCTGAACTATAGCTTCATCCATTTTTTCGTTGGCTTGATGAATAAGGATTTTTTTTAAATCACCAATTTGATATCCACTTTGGTCTAAACAGGATTTCAGTGCAGGTGGCACATGGTTTAAAGCAAATTCATAAATTTTTCTACCATACATTTTGATGTATTTACGTTGATCTGTAACTGCCTGATTGTTTGTTTCGCCGAAATAAATAAAATGAGCTTCATCTAAGGCATAGGTGGCGCTTTCATGATTTAATATACCGCCTTCTTCATTGGTTTCTTCAAGGACAACAGCTCCAGCTCCATCGCTATAAATCATGGAATCCCTATCGTGTTTATCCAGAACACGTGATAAGGCTTCAGCTCCAATTACCAAACATTTTTTAGCAATTCCGGCTTTTATAAACGCGTTAGCTTGGATAAGACCTTCGTTCCATCCTGGACAGCCAAAAAGTACATCGTAAGCTACGCATTTTGGGTTTTTAATTCCAAGAAGATGTTTAACTCTTGATCCAATACTAGGGACTGTATCGCTCTGTTCTGTGTTGTGTTTAACATCACCGTAGTTATGTCCAACAATTATATAGTCTAGATCTTCTTGATCTATTTTAGAATCTTTAATCGCTTTTTGGGCTGCAAAAAAAGCTAAATCTGAAGTGTTATGATGATCCTCAGCATAGCGTCGTTCACCAATTCCTGTTATAGCTTTAAATTTCTTTATTATAATATCGTTATGATGATTGATGGACGTACCATCTTCATTTAGAAATTCATGCTGAATAAAATCTTCATTCTTTGCTACATTATTAGGTATGTAACTGCCGGTTCCTGTTATTTTAATTGCCATTAAAATTCTATTAAATATTGGGCTAAAGCTAAATTAATTATAATATTAATGCTAACATATTCAATGATAAATTATTGTGAAGAATTTACCTTGATTCACGATTAATACAAACTTATTGTTTTTTTTAGTAAAATAAAAGCCCTCATTTTGAGGGCTTTTATGTGATTAATTTTAAAGTTATGCATCCATATACTCTTCAATAGGAGCGCATGTACATATTAGGTTTCTGTCTCCATAAGCATCGTCTACACGTCTTACAGTTGGCCAGAATTTATTATCTCTTACGTATTCTAAAGGAAAGGCAGCCATTTCTCTTGAATAAGGCATATTCCATTCAGAAGATGTTATCATCTCCATGGTATGAGGAGCGTTTTTAAGTACGTTATTCTCATCGTCCTTAGATGCTGAGTCTATTTCTTTTTTAATTGAAATCATCGCGTCACAAAAACGATCCATTTCAGCTTTACTTTCGCTTTCTGTTGGTTCGATCATTAAAGTTCCTGCAACTGGGAAGGATACTGTTGGCGCATGAAAACCGTAATCCATTAAGCGCTTAGCAATATCTGTTACTTCAATACCATTGGCTTTAAAAGGTCTGCAATCTACTATCATTTCGTGTGCTGCACGACCACATTCTCCAGAGTATAACGTGTCGAATTGACCTTGTAAGCGTTGTTTTATATAGTTTGCATTTAAGATGGCTGTTTTAGTAGCGTGGGTTAATCCCTCGGTACCTAACATTTTAATGTAGGCATAAGAAATTAAACATACTAAAGCTGAACCAAAAGGTGCGCTAGAAATAGCCGTAATAGCTTGATCTCCTCCAGTTTTTATAATTGGGTTTCCAGGTAAAAAGGGAGCTAGTTGTTTTGCAACACAAATTGGACCAACACCAGGACCACCTCCTCCGTGTGGAATAGCAAAGGTTTTGTGTAAGTTTAAATGACAAACATCTGCACCAATATTTCCAGGATTTGTTAATCCTACTTGGGCGTTCATGTTGGCACCATCCATATAAACTTGTCCGCCATTATCATGGATTATTTGGGTAATTTCCATAATTGCAGATTCGTAAACACCATGGGTAGAAGGATAAGTTACCATAAGACAAGATAAATTATCTTTATGTAATTCAGCTTTCTGACGTAAATCTTCTACATCTATATTTCCTTTGTCGGTAGATTTAGTTACAACTACTTTCATTCCTGCCATAACAGCACTTGCCGGATTGGTTCCATGAGCAGAAGAAGGAATTAAACAAATGTTTCTATGATGATCTCCACGTGATTCATGGTAAGCTTTAATAACCATTAATCCAGCATATTCACCTTGTGCTCCAGAATTAGGTTGTAATGAGGTAGCTGCAAATCCTGTGATTTCAGTTAGCTGATTTTCTAGTTCTTTTAAAATAGTTTGGTAACCTTGTGCTTGTTCAATTGGAACAAATGGATGAACATTCCCCCAGTTAGGAGAGCTTAAAGGCAACATTTCAGCAGCTGCATTTAACTTCATTGTACAAGAACCTAAAGAAATCATCGAGTGATTTAACGATAAATCTTTACGCTCTAATTTTTTAATATAACGCATCAATTCTGTTTCTGAATGATGAGAGTTGAAAACATCTAAAGTTAAGAAATCAGATGTTCTTTTAAGGTTTTCAGAAATGTAATTTGCTTCTAAAAACGATGTTACTTTTATAGGGTCTTTTACAGCTGCTTCAGCAAAAATGGCAATAATTTCATTGGCATCTTTTAGGTTGGTAGTTTCGTTAATTGAAATGGTTACCGTATTAGCATCTGGGTAAAAGAAATTAACTTCGTGTTTTTCAGCAATAGCTTTTATTTTTGAGGCGTTAGCTTGAATGCAAAGTGTGTCGAAAAATGACGTGTTTGTTTGCTTAAATCCAAGTTTTTCTACAGCATTTGAAACAGTTGAAGCTGTATTATGAACTTTATTAGCAATAAATTCCAAGCCTTTTGGTCCGTGATATACGGCATACATTCCTGCCATAACTGCTAACAACACTTGAGCTGTACAAATGTTAGAAGTAGCTTTATCACGTTTAATATGTTGCTCACGTGTTTGTAAAGCCATACGTAAAGCTCTGTTGCCATTTACGTCTTTTGTTACTCCAATTATACGTCCTGGAATATCTCTTTTGTAAATTTCTTTTGTAGCAAAATATGCAGCGTGTGGTCCGCCGTACCCCATTGGAATACCAAAACGTTGCGTTGTTCCAACTACTACGTCTGCACCTAGTTTTCCAGGAGCTTCAAGCATGACAAGACTTAAAATGTCCGCTGCAACAGCTACTTTTATTTGAGCGCTATTTGCTTTTTCAATAAAAGATTTCAGGTCGGTAATTTGACCGTTTTTTCCTGGGTATTGAAGGATAGCTCCAAAGTAATCTGAAGAAAAATCAAATGACTCTTCATTTCCAACCACTATTTCTACACCAATAGGAGTAGATCTAGTTTGAAGTAAGGATAAGGTTTGTGGCAAAACATTTTCTGAAACAAAGAATTTATTTACACCATTTTTTTTCTGATTTCTTTCTCTAACAGCAAACAGTAAGCTCATAGCTTCTGCTGCAGCTGTACTTTCATCTAGAAGCGATGCATTGGCAAGTTCCATACCTGTTAGGTCTGAAATCATGGTTTGGAAGTTTAATAAAGCTTCCAATCTTCCTTGAGCTATTTCTGCTTGATATGGCGTGTATGCCGTGTACCAACCTGGGTTTTCCAAAATGTTACGTTGAATAACTGGAGGCAAAATGGTTGGGTGATACCCAAGTCCGATATATGTTTTGTATGTTTTGTTTAATTTAGAAAGCTCATGAATATGTGTTAAATATTCATATTCACTCATTGGCTCGTCTAAGTCTAATGGTTTTTTTAATTTAATACCATCAGGAAGTGTTTCATAAATAAGTTGGTCTAAAGATTCAACTCCAATGGCCTTTAACATGAGCTTTTGGTCTTCTTCTCTTGGACCAATGTGGCGAAGTGCGAAATTAGTTGTGTTCATTAAAATTTAGTTGCGTTAAGTGACCGATTTCTCGGAAATTCCGTTGAAATATCCCATCAAATTAAATAAAATGATCGACTATTTATTAAACCGCAAAATTACGGAATAATTCATGTTTTAGTGTTAATGAAAACTAAAGTTTTTAACCAATTGGAAAGGTTATTAACACTTTGTGTACTTTTGTTTTATGGGTTTGTTGAAACAGATATTCAATTTTTATTTAGACAGTAGTGTTCACGTGGCTTTGGCTGTGTTTTCCTTGTCGTGGATAACGCTCCTTGAATTCCATATTCCTTATGACGAATCCGTACTTTTTTTTATTTTTTTTGCTTCTATATCTGGTTATAACTTTGTGAAGTATTTTGGTCGCGCTCGTTTCCATCATAGAAGTTTAATGAGCCGGCTTAAATTAATTCAGGTGTTTTCGTTGCTGTGTTTTTTATTGATGTGCTATTATGCTTGGCATTTAGAACTTAAAACCCTGCTTTATATAATTGGTTTTGGTTTGCTTACTTTTTTATATGCTGTTCCTGTTTTACCAAAAAATAAAATTGATGATAGACATAAAACACTGCGAAATGTAAGTGGAATAAAAGTGTATGTTATTGCTTTGGTATGGTCTGGAGTAACAGTTTTATTACCATTATTGAACAATGATTTTCCAGTAAATGCAGATGTTGTAGTGACGGTATGTCAGCGATTTGTTTTTATTATTGCTTTAATGATTCCGTTTGAAATTAGAGATCTGAGCTACGATAGTTTAAGGTTGGCAACTATTCCGCAGCAAATAGGAGTTAAGAAGACTAAAATAATAGGCGTTCTTTTATTGATGATGTTTTTCTTTTTAGAACTTTTTAAAGATGAAACAAATGCATACCAACTTTTAGCTCTAATGATGACTGCTTTTATATGCTTACTGTTTGTGGTTTTCGCTAAAACCAATCAGGGTAAGTGTTATAGTGCGTTTTGGACCGAAGGCGTGCCAATATATTGGCTAATTTTATTGCTTTTGTTTCTTTAATTCCTGTTGAAGATTTTGTTGTAAATTTTGTTTCTCAGAAGGAGCTAAACAGGTTATTTGAGACGATTTAATAACTTCAGTTAGCTTAACATTTCTATTTACGTAATTCCGTGTTATATGACACCAAAGGCAACGAAGCTTTAGTTTGAATTTCTCCCAAGCAGTTGCCTCGTTGTACTGGACTTTGTCACAAATATGTTTTGCCTCATTACAGGAAATAAATAAAAAAGATTTTTTCTCTACTTGTCTCATCGTTATTTAAACCAGTTTTTTTCCATACATTCTGCCATAGCTATTCTTGCTCTATGAACAATAACCCAAAGATTAGACGCCGTGATGTTCAAATCATTACAAATGGTTTCAGTTTCTAAACCTTCTATGGTTTTCATTCTAAAAACTGTGGCTTGTTTTGAAGGAAGCTTACTTAAGCAGTTGAAGATGGCGTCACCAAGTTCGTCGTTAATAATAGAGTCTTCGGCTGTTTTATAATCTGCATCTGCCACCCTTGTTTCCAACCAAGAGCCTTCATCGTCTTCGGAGTTGAATTCGATTTTAATTTCAGCTTGGCCTTTAATTGAATTTATTTTTCGATAGTGGTCAATTATTTTTCTTTTTAATATTGAAATAAGCCACGTCCTTTCGCTAGCTTCACCTTTGAAATTCTTCATAGATTTTAAGGCGGCAAAAAAAGTATCCTGAACTAAATCTTTGGCCTTTTCTCTATCATTTACACGTGAAATAGTGAAATTGAAAAGATAATCGGAATACTTGTCAATCCATTTGTTTGGATTTATAAAGTGTTTAGACATGATTCATTTGCAAGGGTTTATCAAAAATAGAATAAAAATTCTACTTCTCTATTAATCCAGCACGTTTTAATAAGGCTTCAGGTTGTGGTTCGTGGCCTCTAAAGCGCTTGTAGAGAACCATTGGGTCTTCTGTTCCTCCTTGGGATAAAACATGTTCTTTAAATTTAGTAGCAACCTCCTTATTGAAAATGCCTTTTTCTTTAAATAATTCAAAGGCATCTGCATCTAATACTTCTGCCCATTTATAGCTGTAATATCCAGAACTGTAACCTCCTTGAAAAATATGAGAAAAAGACGTACTCATGCAGTTTTCGGCTACATCTGGATATAGTTTTGTGTTTTCAAAAGCTTCCACTTCATGAGCTTTAACGGAAGTTATTTTCTCTGGTGAGTCTGTACCGTGCCAACTCATATCTAGTAGGCCAAAACTTAACTGACGCAAGGTTTGCATGCCTTCGTGAAATGTGGATGAAGCTTTAATTTTTTCAATGAGATCCATAGGAATGACCTCTCCCGTTTGATAGTGGGTTGCAAATAATTCCAAAGCTTCTTTTTCATAACACCAGTTTTCTAGTACTTGACTTGGTAATTCAACAAAGTCCCAAAAAACACTTGTTCCTGAAATGCTAGGGTAGGTTGTGTTAGCTAACATGCCGTGTAATGCGTGCCCAAATTCGTGGAATAAAGTGGTTACCTCATTAAAAGTTAAAAGTGAAGGTTTGCTTTTTGTAGGTTTGGTGAAATTACAAACTATAGAAATATGTGGACGAGAGTTTTCTCCATTTTTAACATATTGCGGTTTGTAAGAAGTCATCCATGCGCCATTTCGTTTTCCTGATCTAGGAAAGAAATCTGCGTAAAAAATAGAAACTAGTTCACCTTTGTCGTTTGTTACTTTATAAGTTAAAACATCTTCATGGTATTTATCGATGTTTGAAATTTGTTCAAAGTGCAGTCCATATAATTTTTCTGAAATTGTAAAAACCCCTTGAATAACATTCTCAAGTTTAAAATATGGCTTTAGTTTTTCGTCGTCTAAATCGAAACGTTTTTGCTTTAATTTTTCAGCATAATAAGAACCATCCCATTTTTGTAATAGATCTATACTATCTAATTCTTTTGCAAAATCTTTTAATTCATCATATTCCTTTAAAGCAGCTGGTTTAGCTTTTTCAAGAAGTTCGTTTAAAAAGTCTTCAACTTTTTCAGGAGTTTTTGCCATACGCTCTTCAAGTACAAAATGAGCATGCGTTTTATAGCCTAATAAATTAGCTCTTTCATGACGAAGTTTTACAATTTGTAATACAATTTTCTGATTGTCTAAATCATCATTTTTAAATGCTTTGGCACCAGAAGCTATGGCTAATTTTTTTCGTAAATCTCGATTGTCAGCATAAGTCATAAATGGAATATAACTTGGGTAATCTAAAGTGATTAACCAGCCTTCTTTTCCTTTTGATTCTGCTAATTGTTGAGCAGCTTCTTTTGCGCCTTCAGGTAAACCAGATAAATCGTCCTCATTAGTTATTAGCATTTCAAACTTATTAGTTTCTGCTAACACATTTTCGCCAAATTTTAATTTAAGTTTGCTTAACTCCTTGTCTATTTCTCTTAACTGTTGTTTTTTGTCTTCAGGTAAATTGGCTCCATTTCTAGAAAAAGCTTTATATTTTTTATCTAACAATGTTTTTTGTTCAGTTGTTAAATCTAAACTGTCTTTTTCTTTATAAACAGCTTTTACTCGTTCAAATAGCTCTTCATTTAAAGTAACGTCGTTACTGAATTCCGATAACAGAGGGGAGACCTCTTGAGCAATTTTTTGAATTTCTTCGTTAGTTTCGGCAGAGTTTAAATTAAAAAAGATACTTGAAATCCTATCTAATTCTTCCCCTGAGAAATCTAACGCTTCAATTGTATTTATGAAATTTGGTTTCTCAGAATTGCTTGTTATTGCATCAATTTCTTTTCTTGCTTTTTCTATAGCTATTTCGAAAGCAGGTAAAAAATGCTCGTTTTTAATTTTAGAAAAGGGAGCTGTTTGAAATTGTGTATCGAATGGTTTATTAAGGATATTCATTTTTATTTAGATTCTTAGTATTGATAATCAGAGTCTTAAATTTCCTACGTGGAAGGTAAAATTGTGGTTATTAACTTTATTTTATGATTCTAATAGGAAAGAAATTAGATTTATGTGTTTATTTTTGCATCAGATTTTTCATGAGAGTTTTAAGTGACTCTTTAAAATAATTGATTAATAGCGTTTAAAACCTCGACCACAAGTCGGGGTTTTTTACTTTAAATCTTTAGCAGATTCCATTACTTTTGCTTTAAGTTCTTCTTTATAAGCAATGATTTTGTCTAGAACTTTAGCATCTGAACTTCCAATTATTTGAGCAGCCAAAATCCCAGCGTTTTTTGCACCATTTAAAGCTACAGTGGCTACAGGAACTCCTCCAGGCATTTGTAAAATAGAAAGTACGGAATCCCAACCATCAATAGAGTTACTGCTTTTTACAGGAACTCCAATTACAGGAAGTGGAGATAGGGAGGCTATCATACCAGGCAAGTGTGCTGCACCGCCAGCTCCTGCAATTATTACCGAAAAACCGCGAGTATGTGCGTGTTTGCCATAATCGAAAAGTTTTTCTGGTGTTCTGTGTGCTGAAACAATATCAACTTCTACTTCAATTTTAAAATCTTTTAAAATATCTATAGCTTCTTGCATAACTGGAAGGTCACTTTTGCTTCCCATAATAATTCCTACTTTGCTCATGTTTATTCGCTTATTACTTTAATCGTATTTTTAACTTGTTCGGCAATTTTACGTGCCTCATTTAAATCTTCGTTCACTATGGTTACATGTCCCATTTTTCTAAATGGTCTAGTTTGCTTTTTTCCGTAAATATGTGGAGTAACACCAGGCATTTTCATTATATCTTCAATGTTTTGGTAAACTACATTTCCTGTGTGTCCTTCAGCTCCAACTAAATTTACCATAATTCCGCCTGCTAAACTTTCGGTTTTACCCAAAGGTAAATTTAGAATAGCTCTTAAATGCTGTTCAAATTGCGAGGTGTAGCTAGACTCAATAGTGTGATGCCCTGAATTATGTGGCCTTGGAGCAACTTCATTTACTATAATTTCATCATCATGAGTTTGAAACATTTCAACTGCTAACAAACCAACATGATTGAAAGCATTTGACACCTTTAAGGCAATGTCAGTGGCTTTTTTTGTTATTTTATCGTCTATTCTTGCAGGGCAAATAACATATTCTACCTGATTAGCTTCTGGGTGAAACTCCATTTCAACCACAGGGTAAGTTGCAACCTCTCCATTAGAATTTCTAGCTACAATAACAGCTAGTTCATTTTTAAACGGAATCAATTTTTCTGTTATACATTCTACATTTGGTAAATCTTTTAAATCTGCTTCAGATCTAACGATTTTTACTCCATTTCCATCATAACCAAACTGAGAACTTTTCCAAACAAAAGGAAATTCCAAACCACCATTATTTACTGCATCCAAAATTTCGGAAGCATAAGCAAATCTTGAAAAGTCGGCTGTAGGGATGTTATGGTCTCTATAAAATAATTTTTGAGTAGCTTTATTCTGAATGGTACGCAGTGTTTTGGCTGAAGGATAAACTTTTACGCCCTCTTTTTCTAAAGCTTCAAGGGCGCTCGTATTTACGTTTTCAATTTCAAATGTTAGCACATCTACCTGTTTTCCAAAGTTGTAAACCGCATCGTAATCCATTAAATCACCCAAATGAAATTCGTTACAAGCTATTTTGCAAGGAGCCTCATTGCTAGCGTCTAGAACAGAAGTGTAGATGTCGAATTTTCTGGTGTCGTAAAGTAACATTTTACCAAGTTGACCACCACCTAGAATACCTAATTTAAATTTTGAAGAGAAAAATTTCATTGATTCTATTTTGCACAAAAGTACGAATCAAATGCCTTTGAAAAAACTAAATCTAAAACAATCTAAATGAGAATTCGTAAAACGTTACTCAAATGATTATCTTTGCCTTTCTAAAAAAAATAAAACTAGTGGTTAAGCTTCACGATTTACAATTTAAACCATTTATTTCTGAAGAAGAAATACTGCAAACTGTTGAGCGAATGGCGCAAGAAATTGCCAAAGAACTTAAGGACGAAGTACCTGTGTTTATTGGTATTCTGAATGGTTCGTTTATGTTTGTTAGCGATTTTGTAAAAAAATATCCAAAACCGTGTGAGGTTACTTTTATTAAATTAGCATCCTATGAAGGGGTGAAATCAACTGAAGATATTCAGCGGTTAATTGGATTAACCCAAGATTTAAGTGGGAGAACTGTGGTGGTTTTGGAAGATATAATTGATTCTGGGAACACCTTGGAAGAAGTTCATAGAATATTTAAAAATGAAAACGTTAAACAACTGATAATTGCCACGTTATTTCATAAGCCGACCGCGTATAAAAAAGATTTTAAATTACATTATGTAGGTATTGAAATACCAGATAAATTTATTGTAGGATATGGATTAGACTATAATGGTTTGGGTAGGGATTTGCCGGAAATATATCAACTAAAAACAACACAACACATGACTAACATCGTGCTATTTGGCCCTCCAGGCGCAGGGAAAGGAACTCAGGCAAACTATTTAAAAGAAAAGTATAATTTAGTGCATATTTCCACAGGAGATGTATTTCGTTTTAATATAAAAAACGAAACAGCCTTAGGAATGATAGCAAAATCTTATATGGATACAGGTGCCCTAGTTCCAGACCAAGTAACAATCGATATGTTAAATGCAGAAGTTGAAAAAAACTCCGATGCTAAAGGGTTTATTTTTGATGGTTTTCCACGCACAAATGCACAAGCTGAGGCTCTAGATAAACTAATGGACTCTAAAGATTCGCAAATTGATGCTATGGTTGCTCTTGAAGTTGAAGATGAGATTTTAGTTCAACGTATATTAGAAAGAGGAAAAACAAGTGGTCGTGCAGACGATGCTAATGAAAGTATAATTAGAAATAGAATTAAAGAATACTATAACAAAACAGCTATACTAAAAGATTATTACTCAGTTCAAAATAAATATTTTGGAGTGGATGGTGTTGGAAGTATTGAAGAAATTACCAAGCGCTTAAGTTTGGTAATTGATAAGTTATAAATTGATAAGCCCTGAGACAACAGGAATTAAAACAAAAAGTTTCATTTAATACAAGCTCCACATTGGTGGAAAAAAGAATATGACAGAAGGGAATTTCGTTGACTATGTAAAACTGCATGTATCTTCCGGAAACGGAGGTAAGGGTTCTGCGCATTTACACCGCGAGAAATTTATTGAAAAAGGAGGTCCAGATGGTGGAGATGGAGGACGTGGAGGTCATGTTATTATTCGTGGAAATGCCAATCTTTGGACACTTTATACTTATAAATTTAAAAGACATTTTAAGGCCGATCATGGTGAGCATGGCGGGAAAAGTAGAAGCACAGGAGCTGATGGTAAAGATGTGTATATGGATGTTCCTTTAGGAACATTGGTAAGGGATAGAGAAACTAATGAGGTTATTTTTGAAATTACCGAAGATGGAGAGGAGAGAATTATTGCTCAAGGAGGTCTTGGAGGTCGTGGTAACTGGCATTTTAAAACATCTACAAATCAAACACCAAGATATGCACAACCAGGAATTCCTGGCCAAGAATTAGATATTGTTTTAGAACTTAAATTATTAGCCGATGTTGGATTAGTAGGTTTTCCAAATGCAGGGAAATCAACTTTGCTTTCTGTAGTTAGTGCCGCAAAACCTAAAATTGCCGATTACGAATTTACTACTTTAAAACCCAACTTAGGGATTGTAGAATATCGCGATTTTAAAACCTTCGTTATGGCAGACATTCCTGGAATTATTGAAGGAGCTGCTGAAGGAAGAGGTTTAGGACATTATTTTTTGCGTCATATTGAAAGAAACTCGGTTTTATTGTTTTTAATTCCAGCAGATGCTGACGATATCAGAAAGCAATACGATATTCTTTTGGATGAGTTGAAACGTTACAACCCTGAAATTCTTGATAAAGAACGATTTGTTGTAGTTTCTAAAAGCGATATGCTTGACGATGAACTAAGGGCAGAGTTAAAGGCAGATTTAGATAAAACGCTTCCTGTGGAATATATGTTTATCTCATCGGTAGCACAACAAGGACTAACCGAGTTGAAAGATAAACTTTGGAAAATGTTGAATGCGTAATTGTTTATGAGGCAACGAATAAAAAACATTGTTGAGATAAACGACAACAAAGCTAGTAGGTTTTTTGCTATCTTTATTCAAGTACTTATTTTAATCTCTATAGTAACCTTTACCTTAGAAACTACTCCTAATTTAGAGCCGAAAACACGTTCTATCTTATTTTTCATAGAGGCTTTCTGTGTTATTGTTTTTACAGTAGAATATTTTTTACGGATTTATGTTTCAGATAAAAAGCTAAAATTTGTATTTAGCTTTTACGGTATTATAGATTTGTTGGCCATTTTACCGTTTTACTTAAGTTTTGGTGTCGATTTACGAGCATTAAGAGCCTTACGTTTTTTAAGACTTTTTAGAGTTTTTAAATTAGTTCGTTACAATCGCGCTTTAAACCATTTTAGTAAAGCCATAAAATCTGCCAAAGAGGAAATACTACTGTTTCTTTTTATTACCTTAATCTTAATTTATTTTTCAGCAGTTGGTATTTATTATTTTGAAAATGAAGCACAGCCTGAACACTTCTCTTCTATTCTTGATAGTTTGTGGTGGTCTATTATTACCCTAACTACGGTTGGCTATGGAGATGTTTATCCCATTACGGCTGGAGGAAAAATATTTACATTCTTTATTCTATTAATCGGTTTAGGGATTGTGGCCATTCCAACAGGAATTATTTCTTCAGCGCTTACAAAATCTGTGGATCCTAAAGAAACAGAGAAATAATTTAGACTTTTTATAAAGAGGATTTCTTATCTTTAAAAGAAAAATGAAAAAGTTAGCCTCAATATTCTTCCTTTTTTTCTTCTCCTGTGGTGTTAGCATTAATTACGACTACGAAAAAGGCACAGATTTTTCCAAATATAAATCTTACAGTTACTATTCTAATATGAATACAGGACTGAGCGAACTAGATGCTAAACGATTTTTTAAGGTCTTAGATTTCGAAATGGGGTCGAGAGGTTTTACACTTTTAGAAGATTCAGATTTTATCATACGTATAGAGAGTTCTACCTATCAAGAAAACCGAAGTAATTCATCAGTTGGAGTAGGTGTTGGAGGCGGTGGTGGTAATATTGGCGGCGGTATTTCAGTGGGAATTCCTATTGGCCAACCCAATATGTCTAGACAAATTAAATTTGGATTTTTCGATGCAGAGACCAATCAGTTATTTTGGCAAGCTATTTCCACTGAAACAGATGTCCCAAGAGATAATCCTCAAGATCGAGAGGACAAATTTAAGCAGATAGTCGAAAAAGTTCTTAACGGATTTCCTCCTAAGAAGTAATAATAACTTTATCATTTTCATAACAGTCCAAAATCTCTAAGCTGTGTTTCATTTTGTAACTTTGGTTTCATTTAAAAATTAGATTATGGAATCATTACAAAATAAAGTTGCGTTTATTACAGGAGGTACCAAGGGAATTGGATATGGTATTGCTTTGTCCCTTTTAAAGCAAGGAGTTCACGTTGCTATAACAAGTAGAAGTTTGGCATCGGCTCAAGAAGCTGCTACACGCTTAAATCAGGAGTCGAAAACTTCTGCTAAAGCTCTTGGTTTAGAAGCTGATGTTAGAAAATTAGCAAGTCAAGAAGCGGCTGTAAAACAAGTTGTTGATACGTTTGGAAAGTTGGATGTTGTAATAGCAAATGCCGGATTGGGTCATTTTGGTAATATTGAAGAATTGACTTCAGATCAATGGCATGAAACCATTGATACGAATTTAACAGGTGTTTTTAATTCCATTAAAGCTAGTATTCCTGCATTAAAAGAAACAAAGGGATATTATATAACTATTTCAAGTTTAGCTGGAACTAATTTTTTTGCAGGTGGTTCAGCTTACAACGCAAGTAAATTTGGTGTTACCGGATTTACTCAGGCCGTGATGTTAGATTTAAGGCAGTATGGAATTAAAGTAAGTACTATTATGCCAGGTTCTGTTTCGACATATTTTAATGGCAATGAGCCAGACGAGAGCGATGCATGGAAAATTCAAATTGAAGATATTGGAGAACTGGTTGTAGACTTGTTAAAAATGAATCCAAGAACTTTGCCTAGTAAAATAGAAGTTAGACCGAGCATGACTCCAAATAATTGATTTTTTTTGCTTTACTAATTAATACAGAAAAAATCTCTGGATTGGTGTTTTAATAAATTCTGAATTCGAAAAAAAGGAGGCTTTCCTGAAAGCCTCCTTTTTAGTTTTATTAACTTTAAATGTTTAATTAGTTTTTAACCAGTTTTTTATTAGCAATAAGCACCTTGTTCGAATAGAAATTAACAAGGTAAACCCCAGAACTAAATGAACTGATATCAATTGTTGGATTTTCCTTATTAGAGATGTCTGTAGCCAGTATTTTTTTTCCATCTAGGCTAACTATTTCAACAGTTAAGTTGGAACCTAAGGTGCTTTTATAAGAAAAACTTACAAGGTCTTGCGATGGATTAGGGAACATACTGATGCTTAACCTGTTTTCCTCGCTTGTAATTTCAGTGATACCTATTGTTGAAATATTTATGTTCCAAGTTACTGAGTAAGCGTGTACCGTTTCGTGATTTGTAACCCTTAGCAACGGTGTATTGTCAGTTACTACTACAGTAAGCGTATTGTTTTCTTCGTTTAAATCGGTTTCCGACAGGCTTATGTTGTCTACATTTGATGCGAAGTTATTTGAATTAAGTGTCCATGTGCTCTCTAATGTATTTGGTGAAGGAGTAATGAGAGATAAGCTAAAATCTAAAGGGAAACTTGGGTCTTCTATTAAACTGCTATTTGGTAAATAGGAATCGATTGGGGTTACTAAATCGTGTATTTTTTCAATAATTCCTTCTTTACAAACAGAACAAAAAGGGTAGCCTAAAAAACGCATTTTACAACCTTGATGTGGTCTAAACCATGTGGCTTCGGATCCAGTTGAACCATAAGGATATATTCCAACACCATTACTACTCATCCAATTAGTCCATTTTACTAGACTAGAGTTTGTTTCTTGTGTCATGTTTATTCCTTCTTCGGCTAATAAATCTCCTGGATAGTATTCATCTTTTAAGTTTATAAGCGAATGGCCAATTTCGTGGATTGCTATTTCACTCGAGTTATCTCCGGTTGAAGCTATTGGGAACATACCACCACTACCTCCGTAATAAGGAGAGTTAACAAGAATTAAACCTTGGTCATAAAGTGGGAAATTATCGGCTAAAACACTTGTAATAGCCGCCGAATTTTCCGTGTACAACAATCTGTGTACATTATAGCTGTCGTAGCTAATTCCAAAATAATTATCTACACTTAAAACAGGAACATTATTATAAGCTTCTTCGTCTGAAGCGGTTCCTGGATGGCTAGCTCCACTTTCATTTGAAGGAACTTTTATTATATAAACATTAAAATAATTGCTGTATTCCTTAAAAGGGGATTGGCTGAACATATCTGTAACAAAGTTGTTTGCATCTATACCAAATTTGGTAAAATCACTTGTTTGGTAACCATCTCCCATGATAACTATATTAATACGATTATCATCATTGCCTGATTGTCTTATGTATTCGCCTTCAAAAACTTGGGTGTAAGAAATTTGAAATGTAATTAAAGTAAGAATTGAGAGTAATGTTTTTTTCATATAATTAAAGTTTGGTAGAAAGCAGCTTTTTTTGTTTTTCGCCTTTAGTAACCTCACGTAATTCAAGGTACTGTGTGTTTTTTATAAAAGGAGCCCTTATTATAAATTGGGAACTATCTAGTTCGATGAGACGTTTCTCTAGATTACCGGAGTCATTTACGTATTCAACTATTCGTTTTAGAGGATTTTTAATGTTTACCACTTGTAAGACCGTTCTTTTATTGTCTAAAAATGTACATTTTAAGTCTCCTTCAGTTGTATTTAAGTCGTTATTGGAATATCCTTTAATTTTTCCATCCACAAGTTTATGATTTAGAAAGCTAACTTCTGTTTCATTGCCCTTATTTTTTTTGATTTTATAAGTAACAAACACGATTCTATTAGGTTCTTCTTTTTCACTAGATTGTTCATTAACACTAGCACACGAATGGATTAAGAATAAAAAGATTAAAAATTTCAAAGAGTATTTCAACTTAGCTTTTCAAAATAGATTAATAGTGTACAAAGTTAATAATTAAAGTGTTAAGTTAACAACAAATAAATAGTTATGAAATTCTTTTTTATTTTTAAAAACTATCAATCTACAGAAATTCTAACTCCTTCGCTATGACTACTGAATTCTGGTGCGTACATGCTTTGAATAGTTGTAATTCCATTGCTCATATTTCCAGCATTGCTAATACGTAAATCGTACTCAAAAACGTAAATACCTTTAGGTAAATAATCAAAAAAGAAATTAGTGGCGGCATCTTTAGTGCTTTGATAATAACCTAATCCATCTTGCCATTTGTATTGCGACAAGACATTTAAAGGTTCTAAGCCACTAGCACGCATATCTTTCATGTGTAGGAATTCCATATCTCGATTACTTGATAATTCAATTCGTACACGAATTATATCACCGATGTTTAGTTTAGTGTTTTCAGTTATTTCAGAAATCTCTTCACCTAGATCTGTATTTGTTTTTAAGAAAAGTTTTTTCTTAAGAGTTAAAGGTGTTTCCGCTGAAGATATTTTATCTAAATCTTCAAAATATTGCCAGTATAAACTACCCCAAGCAATACCTTCACCTTTTTTGCTTAAACTTACATCTGCCATATCTGGCTTAATATTACTTCCAGTCCAAGAGGTTTTGTAGTATCCAGTTCCGGCCTCTACTTTTACGTCTTCTAGACTAGTTGGTTCAATTTTGTTTCCTCCAATTACTACATCAACCATATCGGTTACTGAAAGCCAATCGCTACCTTGAAGTAATAAGGCATACACAGCTTCGGTTGTTGCTTTAGTTGTTTTCCAACTGTTTGTCTGTTTGTTTTTAAGAAGCCAAATTTTTAGGTTATCGATAGTTTCAACATCCTTTTCAATTTCTGAGAAGGCTTCTATCATTAAGGCCTGTGTTTCTATTGGAGCTTGATACCAATACCAA
Source organism: Xanthomarina sp. (assembly GCF_035306605.1). NCBI lineage: Bacteria > Pseudomonadati > Bacteroidota > Flavobacteriia > Flavobacteriales > Flavobacteriaceae > Xanthomarina > Xanthomarina sp. The sequence continues at coordinate 20,969 of NZ_DATGNR010000067.1, forward strand.
GATGATGTATTTTCTTTCCAATACATTCCTAATTCGTCATTACTAATGCTGTTCTCTTTTAATGACTTTAATATTTTTGATGCTGTAGTTTTATCTTGTTGTCTATGTGAGATTAAAGCCATTAATCCTTTTGAATATAATGATTGACTAGTCCAATATTTCTGAATTTGAGATTGATAATATCGAATGATGGATTCAACTTCTTTTGATTTTTTTAAATCAGGAAAAAAGCTTCTCATGTATAAATAATGTAACTGTGTGTAGCTTAAATGGTTTAAGTTTAAATCTGCTTTCGAGTTGTATTTGGTAATGTTCTTGTATTCTTGAACAAACTCTTGGTCCAAGTAAGCCATAGCTTTTGTAATGATTGAATTTTCGCTATTATTTGAAGTGACTTGTAGTTTGTTTAAATGACCAAAGCCTGAAATGATATGTTGTGTGATATATCTATTAGGTTTGCCACCTTGGAACCACGCCCAGGCGCCATTACTCATTTGATTTTGTTCTAATTTGCGAATGTTTCTTTCTAATTCGCTTGTCATTTTGTTTAAATCGAAGAGCAGAGCTATTCGTTTCTTTTGTTCGGTTTCGTTTTGTGCATCACGTAACCAAGGTGTTTCTTCAATTAAAATAGATTTTAACTCTTGATTCTTTTCTAAATTGGAAAGAAGTGCATCGGTGGAAGCCCATTGTTTAAATACCTCTTTAATTCTAGGATTTGAGTTTGCAATATAACTAGCTAGAGAGTTTGAGTAATAACGACTGAATATTTGTTCATTACAATCGTATGGATATTCCATTAAATAAGGAAGGGCTTGAACCGCATACCATGCAGGATTTGAAGTTATTTCTAAGCTTAATTTATGATGTTTCAGTGTTGTTGAACGATTAGTCTTAAGTTTATCTAAAGTAAAGGTCCTTGTTTGGTTAGAACGAACCCACATTGGTAGAGTTTCAGTAACCAAGATTCTATTTGATAAAACAGGAAGTGCATTTTGTTCACCATCGCTATAACTACCAGCTTTTGCAATTATTTTGTACTGTACAGCAGCTATATTATCTGGTATAGATAAGTTCCATGACACTTCTGTATTTCCTTCTCCATCTACTGTAAATGTTTGTATGTTATTTGTGTTGTTTAAAGCCGTATCAATTGCTTTTCCATTGGTTGCGTCAAATAATTGTAAAATAGCTTGACCTGAAAGTTCGTTTTCAGTCAGGTTTGCAATTTTGGTGCTTATGGTAATTTCATCGCCTTGACGTAAAAAACGTGGCGTATTTGGTATAACCATTAAGTCTTTTTGAGTTACCGCTTCTAGACTCGTTATAGTAGATTCTAAGTTTTTGGTATGTGCTAATAACTGCAATTTCCATTTAGTTAAAGCTTCTGGTGAGGTGAAACTAAAACTTACATGCCCTTTTTCATCTGTTTGTAATTGAGGAAAGAAAAATGCTGTTTCCTGAAGGTTTGTACGAACTTTAATTTCAGAGAAATTTTCCTTCCCTTCACTTGGAGATTCTGGAGATGGAGGGTCAGGTATGGTTATAGAACTTTCTTCGTCTACAGCTATTTCAAGCATACTATCTTCAACTCGATTCATTGAATGAGCCATCCCTTCGGTTTTCGATCTTAACATTAATTCAGGATAACCGTATCCAAAATATAGTCCAAACCAATTAAGTTGATCGTAGTTAGTTTGTGGGAAGTACCTGTTATTTCTAATTCTGAAATTTTCAGTTCTAAAATTTTCTGTAGAAAAGCTGTTTCTAGCATTTCGGTTGTAATTAGAGTAATAAACCGATGCTTGAATTGGATTAAAACTCCAATTATGAGTTCTAAATTGGTCTAAAGACATATCATACATACTAGCCAATAACTCCGCAGAAACTTGTTCTCCCTTTGGGCCTTTAATTTTGAAACTCCATGTTTCGTCTTGTCCAGGCTCTAATTTGTCTCTAAAGGTTTTGGTTTCAATTTCTAAATCGGATTTAGGATAAGGAATAGAAATGCTCTTTGTTTCGGAGCTAAAACTATTTTGATAAGCGTAGCTATAATGAACAGCAAAGCCTCCTAAGTCTTCTTTGGAAACAGGAATTTTTAAAGTTTCCTTGTTGTTATTTAGTTTTATGATATAGGTGTTTACTATGCGTTTGTTTTTTTCAATTTCAACTGTTACAGTTAATTTTTCGGCAGCTGAACCTAAAGTGAGCTCTACAGTGTCGTTAATATCATAATTATCTTTATTAGTGGAAATACTAAAAAGTTGCTTGTCTGCCAAGGTTTTATCAGTGTGGCTAAAAAGAACTGTTCTTGTTTGATCTTTTACTTCTTGACCAAATTTGTCCTTGCTTTCTAATTCAATAATATATTGTCCTGAATCCCATTTTTTGATATTTCCCAGTTCAAGCTCTTTGGACTTTTCTGTATTGAAAGATTTTTCAAAAACAAGCTCTCCTTTTTTCCAATTTGTAGCATTGTCTTCATTATTATAGGCTTCATAAGGAAACTTGTTTTTAAATTCAGTTTCAGAAAGAAGTTGGTACTTTGGAGCGCTCCAAGGTCTTGGGCGTAATACGAAATTAGGAGCTTGAAGCTTGTAGATTTTTATGTTTCCTTCAGCAGGAATAAATTCTCCATTCAGATTTTTAGTGTCAATATGAAGCTTGTGATCTTTTCCTAATTTATTTAATGACTCCTTGGTTGTAACTGTAGCAGTTAAAGCATGGTAGCCCACATTAACTACGGTGGTTGCCGAACGTGTTTCTCCATTTAAATCGGTAACATCTGCAATTACTTCATAATTAAATATAGGAAGGTTATCTTTGTCTACACTAGTGTCAGGAATTGCTTTAAAGGTAATTTCAAATTCACCCTTGTCATTTGTAGTATTTTCACCGTGAATAATTTCTTGAGGTTCGCTAAAATAAGCTGGTCTGAACCAATAGTACCAGCGAGGAAATTGAACTTTTCTATGTACTCTATAAATTACTTTTGCATTGGTTATATTACTTCCAGCATAGGCCAAAGCATGACCTTTTATGGTAACAGAATCATTAATTTTATATGAGTCGGTTATTGGATTAAATTTGGCTTCAAATTTCGGTCGCTTGTATTCTTCAACGGAAAAATAGTTGGTTGCCCGCAATGCAACATTATTTGAATTTGATTCTAGTTTAATAGAATTTTGGCCTGTTAATCCGGAGTTTGGCAATATGAATTCACCAGAAACAGATCCAAATTCATTAGTAACCAACTTCAATCGTTTAAGCTCTTCGTTATTTACATTGTAAAGAATGGCGTTCAAAGTTGTTTTAGGTAGAACTGAGGATTTTTGGTCCTTTTCGCTGCGTAAAGCAATGCCTTTAAAATATACAATCTGTCCTGGTCTGTAAATACTTCGGTCTGTAAACACGAAACCTCTATATTGTTCTTGAACTTCTCTTGGTTCGTATTTTTTATTTAAATAGTAATATCCAAAATAAGCCTTCTCTTCGGAACAAGTTGCCTCAATGGTAATATTGGACCAATTAAAATCGCCTTTAATTAATTCAATTTCGCCTAAATAATTGGTCGTGTAGGTTTTGTTATTTTCGGTGTTTTTATAGTTTTTTATATAATGGAATTTAACCTCAAGGTTGCTTAATGGTTCACCTGTGTTTCGATTTATAAACTGATATACTTGCTTGTCGTGTCCTGTTTTTTCAACAACACCAATATTAGTAACCTGTAATGTTGTATAGGCAAAAATATTATTCTCTAAATTGGTTTTAGCTACTATTAAATAACGCCCATTGTCTAATTTAGGTACTAGGAGTTCTGTACTGTGTTCCTGGAAGTCTAATTCATTTTTTAAATTGCTTTTCCACGAGTTATCTGCTTTTAGTTTATTAATAAAATCCAGTTTTTCTTGCGTTTTGTAGATTTCATTAAAAGATTTAAATTGTTTTTCAGAGATTGTATAAATGCTAAAATCTAGAGTATTTAAGTTCTTATAAGTCACTAAAATTTTGGAATCTTGTTGTATAGGTAAATAGTTTTCTGCAACAATACTCAAGGACTCTTGCTGTATTTGATTTAATAGGATTTGACTTTTTTCGGCAGCTCTGCTTTTAGGGAATTCTTTAATAATACTATCACATAATTGGGCAGCTTCTTTAATCTTCCAACGATTTTCTTCATTAATTAGTGTCCGATAATCTAAACCTTTTTGATAGTAAATAGTCGCAATTTCAAAATTGTATAATCCAGAAATTTCGTGTGATTTTACCTGCTCAATTTCCGATTTATAAGCTTGAATTAATAAATGGTCCTTATTTTGAAAGGTGGCATGTTCCTTAACAAAGTTGTAACGTAGAATATTTACATCTGCCAACGCTTCTAGGTTGTTTTCTTTTAAGTGAAATAAAATTAATTCCTGATATACTTTTAAAGCATGTAATTCTAACGAAGTTGAGTCTTGAGCTTCGATTTTTAAATTTGAAAAACTCTTGGCATCTCCTAAATAGACTTCATTATCTATTTGAAATTTATATGCAGGTTTGGTAATGCTGTTTTCGGTAGTTTCGTAAAACGACAAAGCATTATGAGCTAATAAATCAAATAAAGTGGGTCTAAATAATTTTGAGTTTTTTTGCTCTAAAAGTATTGCGGAATACCTGCTTAAATCTTCTTTTTGTAGTAGTGCGCTGTTTTTTAGTGAATTGCTATAATGTAGCTGGATTTCATTAAAAATAGTTTGTAAATCCCAAGTCCTAAAATCGGTTGCAATTGTTTTATCTTCTAACTTTGTTCTGTTGTAAAAGGTGTATCTGTTCTCTTGAAAGTATTGCCAATAAATGGTTGCAAGCATATTTTCCAAAACGTTTTTTATAGGTGCTTCGTTTTTTGAAATTGCTGTTTTAAAATCATTAACAATTTTTAATTGGGCTTCTTCCTCTAAAATTAAAGCGTATTTGCTTTTAAATAAAAGGCTCTTTATTTGTTGAGGTTTATTATTTTCTTTTATGGCTAAGGCTTCAATTTGTTCTACTACTTTTAAAGCAGATTTAGGGAAATTGTCACTATCAAGTATTTCTACTTGTTTCCATAATTTTTCGAATTGTTTGTCTTGTGCTTGCGAAAATTGAGCAAAAAGTATGATTGTTAAGATGGCTATATAGTTTTTCATGAGAAAATATTTGTGATAGGATATACTCAAATTACGTTCCAAAAAAATGGATGAACTAGAAAAGTGATATCGCTTGTGTGAAAATACTCATTTTTTTAATGGTATATAAACATTACTTTTGTTATTAGCTCTCAACTATATGAAGATTTTAGTTTTATTTTTATTGATTCCGTTCTTGGGCTTCTCACAGACTTCCTACCCTGATTTAGAATTCTTATTGGAACAGAAAAACTATAAAAAAGTTGAACAATTGGCAGGGGTTATCGTTGCTAATAATTCAACGGATATAAAAGCCATTGAATTATTGGGAGATGCCTTTAGTTACCAAAAAAAATGGGATGAAGCCATTGTACAATATAAAAAACTAACCAAGTTAAAACCTGAAGTAGCAAACTATCATTATAAATACGGTGGCGCCTTAGGTATGAAGGCGCTGTCGGTTAATAAACTTACGGCATTAACTTATTTAAGCGATATTAAAACAGCTTTTTTAATGGCTGCCCAATTAGATAAAACTCATATTGAAACCCGATGGGCTTTGGTGGAGTTGTATATGCAATTACCAGGCATAGTGGGTGGAAGTCAAAGCACGTCGTTGAAGTATGCCAATGAGTTAGAACAACTCTCCAAAGTAGATGGGTATTTGTCTAAAGGATATATTTTTGAATATGCTGACGAGCCAGAATTAGCAGAACTGTATTATAAGAAAGCCATCCAAACAGGAGGATCTATTACATGTTATACCAAATTAAGTGAATTTTACGAAAAGCAGAAGCAACCAGAGAAAGCTATTTTAAATATAGAAGAAGCACAAACAAAATTACAGCGTAATGCTTTACATTATCAATTAGGAAAAGTGTCTGCTGAATATAATGTCCAATTGAAAAAGGGTGAAGCTTGTTTAAAAAGCTATATAAAGAATTATGCTCCTGAAGATGGCGTTCCAATAGCGTGGGCTAATTACAGGTTGGCACAAATTTATAGTCATAAAAACAATAAAAGTGAGGCTTTGAAGTATATTGATTTAGCAATAAATGAACTTCCAAAGATTAAGGTGTTTCAAGAGGAAAAGCGTGCTATCCTGAAACTTTAATTTCTTAGACAAGGTTGTTATAAAAAATCGGTGTTTTTATTGCGGAACTTTTAATTAAGGATTTTAGCAATCTAGCTAAACATCGAGCAAAATTATTCGCAAGTTTCTCTCAAAAAAAGTATCTTTGAAACCACTACAAAATACAACCATGAACGTACATTTTATAGCTATTGGTGGTTCCGCCATGCACAATTTGGCCTTAGCCCTACATAACAAAGGATATCAAGTAACAGGAAGTGACGACACTATTTTTGAACCTTCTAAATCTAGATTAGAAGCCAAAGGGTTGTTACCAAAAGCTTACGGTTGGTTTCCTGAAAAAATAACTAGCACACTAGATGCTATTGTTTTAGGGATGCATGCAAAGGCAGATAATCCGGAACTTTTAAAAGCTCAGGAATTGGGACTTAAAATTTATAGCTACCCCGAATTTTTGTACGAACAATCCAAGAACAAAACACGTGTGGTTATTGGTGGTAGTCATGGGAAAACCACCATTACTTCTATGATTCTTCATGTCATGCATTATCATAATCGCGATGTTGATTATATGGTTGGGGCACAATTAGAAGGTTTTGATGTTATGGTAAAACTAACAGAGGAAAATGACTTTATGGTTCTTGAAGGGGATGAGTATTTGAGCTCGCCTATAGATAGACGACCAAAATTTCATCTTTACAAACCAAATATTGCTTTGTTGAGTGGAATTGCTTGGGATCATATTAACGTGTTCCCAACTTATGAGAATTATTTAGAGCAATTCAGCATTTTCGTGGATAGTATCGTAAAAGGAGGTAGTATCACCTATAACGAAGAAGACCTAGAAGTTGTAAAAGTAGTTGAAGCTAGTGAAAATACTATTAGAAAACTGCCATATCAAACCCCAGAATATACGGTTGAAAATGGACAAACTCTATTGGAAACTCCCGAAGGACCTTTGCCTATTGAAGTTTTTGGGAAACACAACCTAAACAACTTAGCGGGAGCAAAGTGGATTTGCCAACATATGGGAATAGACGAAGACGATTTCTATGAGGCTATTGCCACTTTTAAAGGAGCTAGTAAGCGATTGGAAAAAATTTCAGAAACTAAAAATAGTGTTGCTTATAAAGATTTTGCTCACTCACCTTCAAAAGTTCAAGCTACTACTCAAGCTGTAAAAGAGCAATACGTGGATAGAACTTTAGTAGCTTGTTTAGAATTACATACGTATAGCAGTTTAAATGCAGAGTTTTTAAAAGAATATAAGGGAACTATGGATGCAGCTGATGTTGCCGTAGTTTTTTATTCACCACATGCGGTAGAAATTAAAAAATTAGAGGAAGTTACACACGAGCAAATTGCTAAAGCTTTCGATCGTGACGATCTAATTATTTATACAAATCCAAACGACTTTAAAAACTTTTTGTTTTCGCAAAACTTTAAAAACAAAACTTTGTTGCTTATGAGTTCAGGTAATTATGGCGGCTTAGATTTTGATGAAGTTAAGGGATTAATTGAGTAATGCTCATCCCTTATTCAAACATTTAGATAATAGTTTACATATTGTAGTAATCGGCAGACAACATTGCCTATCTTTTCGAAAAAGAAAAGCAATTAATGATGACAAACATAAAAGTAAATAAGCCGGAGCCACTTTTGTTTGATGAAAAAGTAAAATCGTATAAAAATGGCGACAATGTTTCATTTGTTTTTAAAGTATTAGAAGCAGGAAACTATATTTTAATTGAAGATTTTTATCATAGTGGATTAGAACTTCTTCAGGAGCTACATAAGTATCTAAGTAAAAAGTTACCAAACAAAACGTTTCAAGAGCAACGAGAATATCGGCAGCAATACCACAGATTATCCAATTTAATTTTATTGGAAGTTGTTGATTATAAGTTGGTTGTTAAAAAGTCGCCTAGTATTGGTTGGTTGCAAAAACTATATCCAGAAAATAAAGAGTTTTTGTTGTCATTCCCTCAAATTCAAGGATTAAACAGTTCTTGGCAGTGGTATCAAAAAGGAGTTCATATTCCTGTATTGAGAAATAAAATACATCCATACTATGGAACCTATTTTCCTACCCGTTTTGAACACCTAGAACTTTTCGATAATTGGCTGAACCGTTACCAAGGTTCTAAAAAGTCAGCATTAGATATTGGAGTAGGATGTGGAGTTTTATCTTTTCAAATTCTAAAGCACGGTTTCCAAAAAGTATATGGAACGGATATAAACCCTAACGCCATTATTGGATTAACAGACTTTATTGAAAACACAAAATTATCAAGAAAGATTGAATTGGATTTTGGTCACCTTTTTGGTAAGTGGAAAAATCAGACTGAACTCATAGTTTTTAATCCACCTTGGTTGTCTGAATCCCGAGACCTAGATAGAATGGATAAAGCTATTTACTATAACAATACTCTTTTTCCAGATTTTTTCGAAGGAGCCAAGCAAAGACTTTTGCCGAATGGTAAGCTCGTTCTATTATTTTCAAATCTAGCTCAAATTACAGATCAGGCAGCCGAGCATCCAATAGAAAAGGAATTAGCCCATGGAGGAAGGTTTCTATTAGAAACTTATCTGAAAAAATCAGTAAAATCGGCTTCTAAACTTACCAAACGAGATCAATATTGGAGGGCCAAGGAAGAGGTTGAACTTTGGGTGCTTATAAACAAGTAGTTTTTCTAGTAGTTGCTTAAAATTTAAACGCCAAACTGAGTTAAATGATGATCTAGATGTTTGTACTGCATTTTTCCCCATTGATCGGTATTGAATTTTCCGAATAGTGGATGTAGAGGCCAATTAGTATTATCCTGTTTTTTAGAGAACTCATTGAGGGCGTCAATCAATTTGCTTTTTTCAATGGTAAATTCTTTTGTGTCTGCTATTCTAAACTCCCTAACCGTTCCCAAATTTTTCTGCCAAGGTTTATCGTTATACATTAATGGCTTAAATAGCTTAAACATGAGTTTTTTGGGAAAACTAATTTTCGTGTTTAATTGTAAATTCCCGTTAGCTACTTCTAAGGGTTTTTGGCAATGAGCTAACATTTGGTTTACATTCATTTTTCCCCATTTGGCTTGTGATTTTTCATTCAGATTATTAATTCTAGTTAATATATATTCTTGACTTTCAGTATTAAACAGTGAGTTCATAATTGTATTTTTTTTGCTTCTGTAAATTACAATAATTATATTTACTAGATGCAGGGGAAATCAACAACATTTACTATTAAAAACTGGAACCAAAACGACCAGCCACGAGAAAAACTTCGCGACAAAGGCAAAGCTAGCTTAAGTGATGCGGAGTTGGTGGCCATACTTATTGGGTCTGGAAATAAAAATGAAAGTGCAGTCGATTTAAGCAAGCGCATTCTAGCTAGTGTTGATAATAATCTCAATGCATTGGGTAAACTCTCATTGAAACAGTTAATGGAATTTAAAGGCATTGGAGAGGCTAAATCAATTACAATTGCAGCGGCTTTGGAGTTAGGTAGAAGAAGAGGAGGAGAGGAGGTTTTAGAGAAAAAGAAAATAACTTCTAGCCAATCAGTGTTTCAAATTATGCAGCCTATTTTAGGAGAGTTGCCTCACGAGGAATTCTGGATTCTGTACTTAAATAATTCCAATAAAATTATTCAAAAAAATCAATTAAGCAAAGGTGGAATTACCGGCACTTTAGTTGATGTTCGTTTGGTACTTAAAAATGCTTTGGAAGTTGGAGCAGTTGGATTAATTTTGGTTCATAACCACCCCTCTGGTACCTTAAAACCTAGTGAAGCCGACAAACAAATTACTGTGAAGTTAAAACTAGCTGGAGAAAGTTTGGATATTAAAGTGCTTGACCACGTTATCATAACCGAAAAAGCCTACTTTAGCTTTGCTGATGAGGGTTTTCTTTAGCTGTGAATTCATAGTATAATTTCAAAAAGTATGTTGATTGAGTTTTAACTTATGTTTTTGAGTTTAATCTGTCTTTCGGTCAACATAAAATCTTAAATTTGGAATCTATATTCATCTATGTTATTAGTTTATACGCATAAAATATCACCTCGATTAAAATATTCCTTTAAACAGATATTTACAAGAATATTAGGGATTCCGGTTAATTTCACTACTACTGTCGAGGAGTTTATAGCTCATGATAGTCTAAAAATGTCGTACGCTAGACAACCTTTAAGTAACGAGATTTTTGTGAGGAGTCATGAAATTTTATTTGAACAAGGAATTTCTGATGTTGACATTCATGTACAAGATTGGGAGGAGACCAAATGTTTTTTTTACACGGGTGAAAAAAGCGCCATTCCTTTTGATATTTTTTCGGCAGCTTTTTATTTGTTAAGTCGCTATGAAGAGTATCTGCCACATGTAAAAGATCAATTTGGCCGTTTTACTGCCAATGAAAGTTTGAGTTTAAAGCATGGATTTCTACATCAACCTGTAGTTGATATTTGGGCTTATAAATTTAGAAAAGTCTTTGAGCAAAACTATCCAGATTTTCAGTTCCCTGAAAGACGGTATTCCATAAAACCAATTATTGATGTGCCTTCAGCCTATAATTTCAAGTTAAAAGGAATTATAAGAACTTTTGGAGGTACAGTAAAAGACCTATTTACGTTTAATTTTAAAAGACTATACTATAGGTATATGGTTCTTTTTGGCTTAAAGAGAGATACTTATGACACTTTTAAATACATTATAAACAAACAAAAACACAGCAATTATAAGTTTTTATTTTTCTTTTTAATAGGTGATTATTCTACTTATGATAAGGGCATAGATCCTCAAAAAAAGAATTTTGTAACCTTAATCAAACAAGTAGCAGATTATTGTCGCGTTGGATTGAAAGTTTCCTATTTTGCCTTAGAAGATGTTAGCATGCTAAAGCGTGAAAAATCACGTATGGAAGCTATTTTGAATAGTTCTTTAACAGCTTCTAGGCAGTCATTTTCTAAACTTAACTTGCCAGAATCTTATAGAAATTTAGTTGAGGTTGAGGTTTTAGAAGATTATACCATGGGCTATGTTAATCACGCCGGTTTTAGGGCAGGTACTTGCACCCCATTTTTCTTTTACGATTTAGATTACGAATTGCAAACTCCATTAAAAATTACCTCGTACCATTTACTCGATTATTCCTTGTTGAAAATACATTCACTTTTAGACAAGAAAAAGGCTTTAAACGAGTTAATTAACGAAGTGAAAAAGGTGAATGGTGAATTTGTTCCTGTGTTTCATAACTATACTTTTAGCGATGTAGATAGATGGAGAGGTTATAAAGAATTGTTTAATATTATTTTAGATTCAGCAGATGAAAATAAACGGAATTAAGGATGTTTTTTTCGATTTAGATCATACCCTTTGGGATTTTGATAAAAACTCAGCGTTAACATTCGATAAAATATTTAAAATCCACAACGTGACTTTAAATTTGGAAGAATTTTTAAAGCACTACGAGCCTATTAATATGGAATATTGGAAACTTTACAGAGAGGGTAAAATAGACAAAGAATCCTTACGCTATAATAGATTGGACGATACTTTTAAAAGAATTTCCTTTCAAGCAAATAGTACTTTAATCAATAAACTGTCTGATGATTATATTGCATATTTAAGTTCATTTAATCATTTGTTTTCAGATGCCGTAGATGTCCTAAGGTATTTACAACCTAATTATCAACTTCATATTATTACCAATGGGTTTCAAGAAGCACAAAAAAGTAAGCTAAGGAATTCGAATATTCATCATTTTTTTAAATCGGTTACGGATTCAGAGGAAGTAGGTGTTAAAAAACCAGACCCAAAGATTTTTAGTCATGCCCTAAGTAAAGTAAATGCTACTCCAGAAACTAGTATTATGATTGGAGATAATATAGAGGCAGATATTGAAGGAGCTATTAATTTTGGCATGGAAGCTATTCATTTTAATTATTTAAAAACCACAGTAAATCAACCTGTAAAACAGATAAACAATTTAATTGAATTAAAATTATTTTTATAAATTATGTTTATGTTTACACGAATTAAAAAGTCACTCAACATGTTTAAGAATTTTCTAATACTAGTAATTGTTTTTGCGTCATTATCATCATCTTCCTTAGTGTTTTCGCAAAATAGTGTCAATGATTATAAATATGTTATTGTACCAAATAAATATGATTTTTTAGATAAAGAAGATGAGTTTCAACTGAATTCAATTGCTCATTTTTTATTTAATAAGTATGGTTTCATAGCCATTAAAGAAGACGAAATATTCCCAGAAGACCTGATGTTTAATCCATGCTTGGCGTTAAAGTCTGATATGATTGATGATTCTAGTGCTTTTAAAACCAAGTTAAAGGTTCAATTAAAAAACTGTAAGGGAGAGGTCGTTTATGTTTCCGAACCTGGCGAGAATTTTGAAAAAAAGTATGACATTGCTTATAACAAAGCTTTAAGATCTGCTTTTTTATATGTGAAAGATTTAAATTATAAATACAAGCCAAACGAAATTATTTTAGCTATGGGAAGTGCTAAAAATGAAGCTTCAAGAGAAGAAATAGCACAGCTTAAGGAAGAAATTGCAGCTTTAAAAAAAGAAAAGGAAACCCAAGTAACTGAAGAAACCATTGTAACAGAGACTCCAATAGCCACACCTGTTAATAAGGAGGAGAGTGAACAAAAAAACAATAGTGTAGTTAAAACACCTTTATTATTTGCTCAGAAAACGGAGGGAGGTTACCAGTTAGTTAATGCGTCTTCCAAAGTGGTTATGGTTCTTTTAAACACTAGAAACCCTGATGTTTTTATGGTTCAGGGAAGAAATGCTATGGTTTTTATAGAAAATGGTTTATGGATTTTATCTGAAAATAGCGGGAGCGAAGTTGTAAATTCTACACTTAATATCAAGCTTTAATACTTGTATTTATCCTTCCAACGTAGTTTTAAAAATTCACGATGGGCATTTTCTCTTGAATTATTTCCTGGATTGTACAGTTTTGTATTTTTTATTTCTTCAGGTAAAAATTCTTGTTCTGCAAAATTGTTTTCATAGCTATGTGCATATTTGTAATCTTCGCCATAACCTAACTCTTGCATAAGTTTTGTGGGTGCGTTTCTAATAGCTAGAGGAACCGATAAATCTCCTGTTTGCTTTACAAGTTGTTGTGCTCTATTAATGGCTTCATAAGCTGCATTACTTTTTGGAGAACATGCTAAATAAGTTGCGCACTGACTTAAAATAATTCGGGATTCTGGGTAACCAATTGTAGTTACTGCTTGGAAGGTGTTATTTGCCATTATCAGTGCTGTAGGATTGGCGTTACCAATATCCTCGCTAGCCAGTATAAGTAACCTTCTAGCAATAAATTTTACATCTTCGCCACCTTCAATCATTCGTGCCAACCAATATACAGCTCCATTAGGATCACTTCCGCGTATAGATTTTATAAAAGCTGAAATTATGTCGTAATGCTGTTCTCCAGTTTTATCATAACGAACCGTGTTGTTTTGAACTTTTTGTAAAACAGACTCGTTTGTAATGGTTATTTTATCTGACATTTCAGAATTTACAATCAACTCAAAAATGTTCAATAACTTCCTGGCATCTCCACCGGAAAGACGCAATAAAGCTTCTGTTTCCTTTAGTTCTATATCTTTTTGAGATATGTGTTCGTCTTTTTCAATTGCACGCATTAAAAGTGCTTCTAAATCGGCTTTACTGAAAGAATTTAAAACATATACTTGACAGCGTGACAAAAGTGCGGGGATTACTTCGAAACTAGGATTCTCCGTTGTAGCTCCAATTAAGGTTACCCAACCTTTCTCGACTGCTTGTAATAAAGAGTCTTGTTGCGATTTGCTAAACCTATGGATTTCGTCAATAAAAAGGATGGGGTTTTTGGTTGTAAACAATCCGCCACTTGTTTTAGCTTTTTCAATCACATCTCGTACATCTTTTACACCGGAACTTATGGCGCTTAAGGTATAAAATGGCCTTCCTGATACCGTAGCAATAATATGAGCCAAGGTGGTTTTGCCTATTCCTGGTGGGCCCCAAAGTATCATGGAAGGAATTAATCCTTGTTTAATTTGTTTTGTTAAAGATCCGTTTTCTCCAACCAAATGTGTCTGACTAATATAGTCTTCTAATGATTTTGGTCTTAGTCGTTCTGCTAATGGCTCGTTCATAATGTAAAATTACTATATTCCTACGAAGGCGGGAATTTTAAGTTCAAATTTTTTAGATTTTGAGTTGTTATGCTGATTTATAAAAATAGTCATAAATGGAATGGAATTACTTGACCAAGATGTATTTCAATCTATATACATGACAATTTATCACGAAATCCAATAATGGTCGTTTATTTGTAATAATTAATTTAAATTTAACTATGAAATCGGACGAACAATTTCAATTTTCTAATAATGTCATTTTGGCTCCCATTTTTATGGTTCTCCTAATTTGGTTGGTTTTTTGGGTTGAGGTTCGTTTTGGTTTTAATTTTACAAAATTGGGTGTCTATCCACAAACTTTGAAGGGGTTACGAGGGATTCTTTTTAGTCCCTTTATTCATTCAGGAATAACACATTTGTATCATAATACAATTCCCTTATTTGTTTTATCTGCTTCCTTATTTTATTTCTATAAACCCATAGCTTGGAAAGTAATGTTCTATGGTATTTTACTGTCTGGAATTATAACTTGGAGCATTGGAAGACCATCTTACCATATTGGTGCTAGTGGTTTAATTTATGTGTTAGTAAGCTTTACTTTTTTTAAGGGTATTTTAGCAAAGCACTATCGTTTAATTGCCTTGTCATTATTAGTAGTTTTTCTTTATGGGAGTATGATTTGGTATGTATTACCCATTAAAGAAGGTGTTTCGTGGGAAGGACATTCAGCAGGATTAATAACAGGCTTGCTGTTTGCTTTTATTTTTAAAAGAGAAATTGCTCGTCCAAAAAAATATGCTTGGGAGGAGGAAAACTATAATGAAGCTGATGATCCTTTTTTAAAGCATTTTGATGAAAATGGGAATTTTATTGAAATCCCTGAACCTGAGATCCAGCTTGAAACAGATTCTGAAGTTGATACGGATTCAGAAAACATAATCAAGGTTAAGCAGGAGGGAGGTCCTACCATTCATTATTCCTTTAAGCCTAATAAAGATTGATTATAATACTTTGTTTTTGAAGAGGATTCTATTCAGTTTTGTTTATAAATTCTGTAATTAAGATATTATAGTCTTTGTCTTAGAACTTCGTACAGCATAACTCCACAAGCAACAGATACATTAAGCGATTCTATTTCTCCTAACAGAGGAAGTTTTGCCTTGGCGTCTACCAACTTTAAAACAGACGGATTAATTCCTCGTCCTTCCGATCCCATGATTATAGCACAGGGTTCTTTAAAGGATACGTCATAGATTGTGTTGTCTGTTTTTTCGGTAGCTGCTATTACTTTTATTCCTGAAGCTTGCAAATGAAACATGGCATCTTTAATATGATCCACTTTACATAAAGGCACTTTAAACACGGCTCCTGCACTTGTTTTTATGGTGTCGCCATTTACTGGTGCACCTCCTTTTTTCTGAAATATGATTCCATTAACACCAGTACATTCAGCTGTTCTTATAATGGCACCAAAATTTCTAACATCGCTTATTTGGTCAAGTAAAAGAAATAAAGGGGTTTTACCCGACTCTATAACGTTTCCAACTAAGTCTTCGATATCATGGAAAGCAACTGGTGATATCTGTGCAACGGCTCCTTGATGGTTTTTGTTTGTTAATCTATTTAGTTTTTCCACAGGAACATACGAGCTAGATATGTTTTCTTTTCTAACTAAAGCATCTAATTCGTTGTATAATTCTCCATGTAACCCTTTTTGAAGAAAAACTTTTTCAATAGTTTCTCCTGAATTAATGGCCTCAATTACGGCTCTTAAACCAAATATTTGTGTGCTGTTTTCCATAAAACAAATGTATAAAAAAAACCATCTCTTTCGAGATGGTTTTCAATTAATGTAATATTAATTTTTTTATTATAACTGTGTAACAGTGTATGAACTTCCTTGAATTTCAACCATAGCCATAAAGAAATAAGTTGTTAATGCTGTTCCAGGTGCATATGCATCAGTAGTTAATGATGTGCTGTCCACAAAACTACCAACATTGGTAGTTCCACATTGTGTGTAAGAAAGTGTAAGTGGAACTGCAACTCCAAGTCCTAGTGAAGTAAATGGATTTTCATAAACATCCGCAATAAGAACATATTGTCCATCAGGTAATCCAGCAATTAGTCCAGTTTCTGTACAATCACTTGTTCCAGCTAAATAATCTACGCCATTAGTTGCTACGTCCAAAATTAATAGATCAAGGTCCATGTCACAAAAGTCTATATTATTGTATGTTCCTTCCCATGTTAAAGAAACTTCAAGTAGATCTTTTTCCCAAATAACGTCCATTGAAAATGGATTAATATTTGCATTTGCTACATTAGCAGGTGCACCAACAGTTAAAGTTTCACCTCCTCCTGAAAGGGTAGTTCCACAAGTTCCTGGCCAAATTGTTACATTTGTAGTTGCCGAAGTAGTATTTGCTTTAAGAACAATAGTTCCTAGGCTGTAGTCAGCATCATCTGCATTACCACCCGTTTTAACTAATGGAATGTGAATATCAGCAAGTACAGATTCAGGAATAGAAGCAGAAACAGTAATTGAATAACCTGCTTCTGGGTCTATATCACTCTCATTAACAACTACTGAGTTGCTATCAGTACTTAAAGTTACCGTAGGACTTGTATAATTAATCATACTAGCACCTGTAGCGTCGTCTTCACTACAAGAAGTAGTAAGAACACCTGCTGATAGAGCAAATAAGAATAATAATTTATTTATTTTTTTCATAATTATTTTAGTTTATAATTTTTTATTAACTGCTTAATTTCTTGTGTATGTAGAAGTATATGTTCCACCAGACCATGAGAAGAAATCATCTGAATGTTCCAGAGTTAAAATACCAGTATCTTGATCCCAAGATCCACCAGTTATACAACCAATACCATTACTACCACAAAATGTAGGTCCATCACCAACTTGGTTTACTACACCACCACAACCAACAGAAATACTTCCATCATTTTGGAGAGTCGTATTTGCTGAACAAAATTGTAATAGTCCACCATCTGCTGTTTCAAGATACCATGTTCCGTCAGGGTTTTTAGATATTGCAACAGTTTGAGGGTTAGTACAAACACTATTAGTCATTGTGTATGTTCCTGTTAAATCATAAGCACAGTTAATTGTTAGAGTAACACTACCCATACTTCTGTTGTAAAAATACACGTCTCCATCATTTTGATATATTTTTACTCTAAATGTAAAAGTATCACCAATTCTTAATTCATTAGCAGCTACACCTGTTCCAGCAACGAAATCGTCAATAGTGGTATAATTGAATGAAAAAGGAAGGGTTGTAGTTTCAGCTACAGGTGTTCCTTCAACACCTTGGTTTGCATCTCCGTTATGAAACTTTACTATTTCAAATTTCGATACATTATCTAAACTTCCTAATACTTTATTAATTTCAAAATATAACCCTATCTCAGAGAATAAAACGTCAGCTTCCTCAATTGGAACACCAGCTTCAGGAGATCCTAATAATGAGCCTCCAGAATTCTTTACACTTATAATTAAGCCTGCTTCATCTTTTGCAGGAACATTATTATCAGGGTCTGTATCGCAACCTACCATCAAGGTAAGTGCGAATAACATTGTAAATAAATAATTTAATTTTTTCATTTTTCTTTTTTTTTTTAGTTCATCCACCAAACTGGTGAAGTTAATTTATCTCCTCCTGGTAAGTTGCTTACAGCAGCATTATAGCTAGCAGCATTTAATGACTTCTCTATTACAGGATAAGTGTATCTAGAAGGAATCTCATTAATGGCACCATCGATAGCAGGAGTTAAAACAGGGAATCCAGTTCTTCTTAATTCTGTCCATGCTTCAAAACCTTGGCTGTATAATGCTAACCATTTTTGTGTTGCAATTTGCTCAAGCGCTATTGCAGGTGAAAAAACAATTAATCCAGAATAGTAAGTATCCATAGCTGCACCTTCATTATCATCAAAACTTGATTGTATTCCAGCTTGATAGTAAGCAGAAGCAGCGGCATTACCACCAGAGATATAACCTTTAAATGCAGCTTCAGCTAATAAAAACTGTAATTCAGTATAGCTTAAGAATACTGCAGGAAGTTCTGGTTGTAAATAGAATTCACCTAAAGCAGATACATTAGCGTAGTTATAGTCGTTGTTTGGTACATTTTGAAATCCTGAAGGCTTCCCTCTGTAAATTCCATCTGCATTTTTTTGAGCCATAACCGGTAGTCTATTATCCATAGGCCATCCTAATGAACCGTCCATTCTTTCAACTACTTCACTATTTATTTTCCACTCATTTCTAGTTCCAAATACTACTGATTCGTAAATTGGGTTAGCATT
Source organism: Xanthomarina sp. (assembly GCF_035306605.1). NCBI lineage: Bacteria > Pseudomonadati > Bacteroidota > Flavobacteriia > Flavobacteriales > Flavobacteriaceae > Xanthomarina > Xanthomarina sp. The sequence goes on from NZ_DATGNR010000067.1 coordinate 39,703, forward strand.
AGGAGCAGCAGATAAATACACTAAGTTAGCGTCATCTGCACTAGAAGAGAATAATAAACCACTGTTAACTAAAGCTTGCATTTCTGAAGCTCTTAAGTCTTTTGCAGATATTCTCATTAAAGCTCTAAATTTTAATGAAGCAGCAAATTTTCTCCATTTAGAAACATCACCACCATACATAATATCTTGGTTAGAATCTAAATTTCCATTTGCAGGATCTAACTTAGCCATAGCATTATCTAAAATGCTTAAACATCCATTATAAACTTCTTGTTGGCTATCATATTTAGGAGAGATGTTAGTTGCTCCTTGTAAAGCTTCTGAAAATGGAACGTCTCCGAAAAGGTCAGTTAACAATAAGAATGCATAAGCTTTCATTGTTAAAGCTGCACCTTGAGCAACTTCATTTTCTTCTATTACTGCAAGATCATACATTGCATTCGCATCAGCAGCTACACTTTCGTATAAAGTAGCCCAAACGCCTCCAATAGCACTCTCTCTTGGTAAATATCTTTCCTCATCGTTATATTGAACTTTAGCAAAGTGCTGTGCCCAACAAGAACCCATATCACCACCATTAAAGGTGCTGTACATTACGTTCCCTGTACTTCTAATCATACTTCCTAAAAGTAATTCTGAAGGAACAGATGTAGGATCGTTAGGGTTACTATTTAATTCTTCAAAGTCTTTATCACAGCTTACAAACACCAAGCCTATGAATAATAAGACAATTAAATTTATTTTTTTCATAATCTATTTTTTTAAAATTAGAATTTAAGGTTAACGTTAAATGAAATACTTCTTGCAGAAGGTAATTGACCAAATTCTAAACCTTGGTTTCCGTTAGAGTTGCTGAACGCACTTTCCGGATCAATATGTGGTACTTTCTTGTAAAGGAAAGCAATGTTTCTAGCTGCAACTGATAAGTTAACATCATCTATAGCAATATTTGATAACCATTTTTTAGGGAATGTATAAGAAACTCCTACTTGTCTTAATTTTATATAAGATGCATCAAATACTGAACTTTCAGCCACACTGTTAGAGAAAGCTGCTTGGTTGTAACCTTTAGCATCAACAACTACGTTATTAGGAACATACACTGGGTTAGCAGCAGTACCGATATTCATAGTACCTTGACCAACTACACCAGTCTCACGACCTTGGTTAGTTTCTTCAAGAACACCAGCATATCTACCCCATGTAGTTGTCATTGAGTAAATATCTCCACCCATTTTTCCATCTACTAAAGCATTTACTCTGAAGTTTTTATAAGAAACAACTAAGTTAGCACCACCAGTCCAATCTGGAGTTACGTTTCCTAATACTTTACTTCCTCCGATTACAGGTAATCCATTGTTGAAAAGAATTTCTCCGTTTGGAGCTCTTTCGTATGCAGGACCTACGATACTTCCGTAAGATTCTCCAACTCTAGCTTCAATAGTAGTACTCCATTGTCCTCCTAATACTAAAGTTTCTAAGTCTCCTAAAGAAACAACTTTGTTATCGTTTTTAGCATAGTTTAAATCTAAGTCAACTTGCCAATCACTAGTTTTAAGTAATGTCGCACCTAATTGCACCTCAATACCTTTGTTTCTCATTTCTCCAACATTTTGTAGAGATGATCCACTTCCTGTAGAAGATGATAATTGAACGTCTACAATTAAGTCTTCAGATGTTTGATCGTAATAAGTCATATCAAAACGTAATCTGTTTTCAAATAATCTTGCATCGATACCAAACTCGTGTCCACTTGTTGTTTCAGGTCCAATTTCTGGGTTGTTTATTGCAGAAGGTAAGAAAACAAAGTTTGTTCCATCCCATCCGTCACCAGCAAATTGGTAAACATCTTGTAATCTGTAAGCTCCTAAAGCTCCAGTACTACCTACTTTAGACCAACCACCTCTTAATTTTAATAGAGATACAGTTGATTTATCCATGTTAAACATGTCACTTAATACAGCACTTACTGTTACCGATGGGTAGAAGAAAGAGTTGTTATCTACTGGTAATAAACTAGACCAGTCGTTTCTTGCAGTTACATCAACAAATAACATGTTTTTGTATCCTACTTGACCAAATCCATATACACTGTTAATTTTTTGTTCAGCATAAGTAGCTCCATAAATAGGATCTACACCAGTTTTTACGTTACTTACGTTGTATAAACCTGGTAACTCTAATTGAGGAGCTGCAGCATGAATTAAATCATTCTTTCTGTACATAGTGTTTCCACCTGCATTTAAAGAGTAAGTAAGATCTTCTGTAATGTTTCCAGCAGAAGATAATAAAATTTCGCTGTTAACCTCGTTGAATGTTCTGTCAATTACTCTGTAGTAACCTTCTGGAGTATCGTTAGATCCTTTTGCTTTGTTTTCTCTTGTTTGAGATTTCCAGAAATCTACACCTGTTTTACCAGAAATAGTTAACCAGCTAGCAATATCATAAGAGATATTTACACCACCAATGATACGGTCTTTGTTGTATCCATTTAAGTTAGTGTCTAAGTACCAGTATGGGTTATTTTGGAATACGTTGTTCCAGTTTAAAGGAGTACCTGCACCTGCAGTGTTTGCTGGAGCTAATGGTAAGTTTTTGTAATCTTTTAAAGCTTTCCAATCTACGTTACGTCCACCCCACATCATTTGTTGTACTGGGTTTGCGTTACTATAACCAACAGTTACTAAGTTGTCAGCTTCAGATTTAATGTATTTTGCGTTTAAAGAAACATTCATTTTTTCACCAACTTGTAATGAAGTAACACCTGCGATGTTGTATCTTCTAAAGTCAGTGTTTGGAACCATACCTTCTTGATCTAATAACCCTAAAGACATTCTAAAGTTAGCTTTATCGTTACCACCTGTAAAAGATATGTTGTTGTTTAAAGTAAGTCCAGTTTCGTAGAAATCTTTAATGTTGTCTGGTTTAGATACCCATGGAAGAGGTGCACCATCAACTGTGTAAGAATTCCATTGTACGAAGTTGTATCCAACGTCTAGAGCAGGACCCCAGCTTTCGTCAATTCCACCATCTCCAGATTGACCATCAATATACTCAAAGTAGAAAGGGTTTCCACCTTGTCCGTAAGAGTTTTGGAAGTCTGGTAATAAAAGAGGGTTCTCGAAAGAAGCAGAAGAACTAAAAGTAATTCCTAATTTATCTTTAGAAGTTGATCCTTTTTTAGTTGTGATAACAATTACACCGTTAGCAGCACGTAAACCATATAACGCAGCTGCGTTAGGGCCTTTAAGTACTGTTACAGATTCGATGTCATCAGGGTTAACGTCTGCAGCACCGTTTGGTAAGTCAAATCCACCTCCGTTATCAGCAGTACCGTAGTTAGAGTTGTCAACAGGAATACCGTCAATTACGAATAAAGGTTGGTTGTTACCAGTAATACTAGATGCACCTCTTAATACGATTCTTGAAGAAGAACCTGTTGCACCTGAACTGTTTGTAACCTGTACACCAGCTACTTTACCTGAAAGTGAGTTTACTACGTTTGTCTCGTTAGACTCAGCAATATCATCACCTTTCACTTTTTGGACAGCATATCCAATTGATTTTTCCTCTTTTTTGATACCTAATGCTGTAATTACTACCTCGTCGATAGCAGTTACATCAGGCGCCATACTAAAACTCATGTTGCTAGAAGCTCCAACAGTCATTTCTTTTTTAGTATAACCCACAAAAGAGTAAGATAGGACGTCTCCAGTACTAGCAGTGATGGAGTAATTCCCATCAAAATCTGTCTGTGTACCGTTCGTCGTACCCTTTACAATAATATTAACTCCAGGAAGAGGTAACCCGTTTTCATCGGACACAGTTCCTGAAATTGTCTTTTCTTGTGCAAACGTTAATTGCACAACCAACGCTAGGAATAGCGTTAAAATTCCACTAAACTTTGTTTTCATTTTATATTTTATTTGAATTAGTCTTCGCCAAAAATCATAATAAAAAGTTAATTAAACAATAATAAAGGGTTAAAATTTCATTTTTTTTTGAAATAAGAGTGAATTAACCTTAAAATTCCCCTAAAAAAATGCGGTTAGGCTCAAGTGGACTTGAGAATTTGAGAATTTGAAGCTTTGGTTTTCGGTTTTGCCATTTGCAAAATTAAACTTTAATAAGCCTGCTTTAGTAATAAGGCCAAATCCAAAGCCAAAACTGTAAAGTTTTTCTTTTTGATTCAGAAGGTCGTTTTCTAAGTAGGCAAAGTCTATTATGGAGTGTGCGTATAAACTATTGTTAAAAACATATCTGTACTCGGTGTTAAATACGCCAAAGAGGGTTGCGAATAAGCTGTTTTCTTCAAAACCTCTTATGGAATTAATTCCACCAAAACGTGCTAATTCATTTTCAAAGTAATTATCAGAAATTAATCCGAAACTTTGCAGTCCTAAATAGATGTTGTTTTTTTGATTTAAATTAAAGATGTGATAGGCATCGAGAGATATTTGGTGTTGCTTGGTGTTTTGTTTGTTGTATTCTCTTTTTCCTGTTTCAACTTGTAAATCAAATTCGGTGCTGATGTTAAAAAGGAAGTTGTCCTTTTGTCTTTTAATATGCTGAAATCTGATATTGTAGAATACTGTTTTGTAGTCTTTAATGTAGGGGTTTCTGTAAATGGAATCTAGCAAATTGTTAGATTGGATAGATCTAATTCCAGCAAATAATTTGTTTTTTGGATTTAATTGGTAAAATATCTTTGCACTTTGGTTAGCGGTAGAATAAGAGGAGTCCTTTTTCAATAAGTGTAATTCTAATTCAGTTCCTAAGGGTGTGCCAAAAATATAGGGTAAATTAAAATTAGCATTAAAGGTTTTTTGTTCGTTCTCGTCACTTTTATAAACCAACCTAAAAGACTCGCCATAATTTAAGTTGTTATTGAGTTCTAGATTTAGATAGCCGCTAAATTCTAATGTGTTGGATTCTTCATTGGTACCAAAACCAATAAAACCATCAAAATTATTACTCTTCAACTTGTTTAAAAAAAGGTACAAAGTTGTGGAGTCTTTTGTGAATAGGATTTCTGGATCTGTTAGTTGGTTTGCAAATTGGAGTTCGTTTAAGTTTTTGACCTGATTTTTAATTTTAGTTAAATTGAAAAGTTCCTTTTCCTTAATTTTCAAATAATATTTTAAATAAGACTTCGGAAATTTCTCATATCCCTTAATTATTATTTTATCTATTTGTCTTTTTTGAATGTTTTTTGAAGTTCTTAAGGAAGCTTGTATTTCTTCCTCTTCAATATTTAAACTAAGGTTGGATAATTTTATAGAATTAAAAGGGTCTCCTAATTCCGATAATTTCAAGTTAATATGTTCCAAGGTTTTTTCTGCTTGGTGTATGGGGATTACAAAATAATTATCGTGGATATTATTCGAAATCGAAGAGATTATCTTTTTTGGTAGTAAGCTATCAGAATAAAATATTTTTAGGTTTTTGTATTTTTTGTTTAAACTGAAGGTTGTTGTAAGTAAAGAGTCTGTTCTTTCAGTTTTTACTAATTGATGTTCAATATAACCAAGATGGTCTAATCTGTTTTTGAAATTCGATAACTCTATGTTTACCGATTCAAAGTTTTTGTGAAGCTTTTTATACTTTAGTGAATCTATAGTTTTCGTTTCCGTACTGTCACTTCCTATTAATTTTAAATACAGTTCTTGTCCTTGAGCCTTTTCTGAAAACAAGCAGGAGGTAGAAATATAAAGTAGGAGGAATGTGAAAACTGATCTTAACACAGTGTATAAAATAATTAGAGTTGTAAAACTAAAGTAAAAAGTAACTTTGCCATGTTTTCTATAGAAAAATTTTTATTTAGAATTTTATGAAAATGAAAAATGAAAATGGCTTTTCGTTTCTGAAATTATAAAACGTTTTTTTTATTCAATTATTGGCTGGTTCTATTTGTAGTCTTTTACTGCTGTATCTCCCAATTTTTATAAAAACTAAGGTTGGTTGAGAAAAAAAATAGCATAATATGTGAAAATTAATCTCTTAAGGTTTGAAAAATTAAAATATTATCCTACCTTTGCACCCCTCTAATAAGAGGTATTTGTAAAATATTATAGAAAATATATGCCAACAATTTCACAATTAGTACGAAAAGGAAGAACCAAAATAGCCAAGAAGAGTAAATCGGTTGCTTTAGATTCGTGTCCACAAA